>JAOAFP010000106.1 GCA_026416215.1 Negativicutes bacterium
CATAGACCCTGATCCCGCGCTCCACCAGTGCTGCCGCCACGTCGTCCTGAGTGGACAGCGGATTGCTGCCGGTCAAAACCACTTCCGCCCCTGCCGCCTTGAGCAACAGGACAGTATGAGCGGTCTTGGCCTCGATATGCAGAGTAAGAACGAGCCGGTCACCAGCCAGCACCCGGTTGGGCACCATCTCGTCCCACAACATATTAATAACCGGCATCCGCCCGGCCACCCAGTCGATTTTGGCGTGGCCGGTGGCCGCAATATTGATATCCCGGATAATAGAATGTTCCATAACCGTTAACTCCTCCAAACCATACTTTTCCCCAGGGGACACTGTTTCCGTTCAGCAGTTCCAGCCACAGTCGAATGCCTGAAGATTCACGTCCACCGCCCGTTTTTTTACCACGTTCCTGATTGCCTGCTGCCAGATTTCCCGTCCGATTTCGAGGTGTCTGGCCAAAGCCCCGAGCAGCACCACGTTGGCGGCACGCTTCTCGCCCAGCCGGCCTGCCGTATCAATAGCATCAAGCATCAGATAGTCGACGCCCGCCTCCCTGAATTTGGATTCAATATCTTCAGGATACTTTGCCGCCCCTGTGATCACCGGCATCGGCATAATCTGCTGGGTAGAACATATCAGTTTGCCGCTCGCCGCCAGGTGGCTGATCCAGCGCAGCCCCTCCAGCTGTTCAAAGGCCAGCACATAGTCTGCCTGTCCTGGTTCGACCAGCGGTGAGTATACATCATCGCCAAACTTCACGTGGGTTACAACGCTTCCTCCCCGCTGAGCCATTCCATGCACTTCCGACTGCTTGACGTCGAGACCGGCCAGCTGGGCAGCCTCACCGATAATTTTGCTGGCCAGCACCGTACCCTGACCACCGACTCCGACTATGAGAATTTTTACATCCATAACCACTACCCCTCTTGCAGTGCGCCAAATTTGCACATCTGCCGGCATACCCCGCAGGCATTGCAGATGTTTCCGTCAATACTGACCAGATTGTCGGCATAACTGATCGCCGGACAGCCAATCCTCATGCAGGCCCGGCAACGTTTGCACTTGTCACTGTCAATCCAGTAAGGCTTGCCCTTGTCTTTGACAATCAGGGCGCAGGCCCGGCGGGCAATGATCACCGACAGCCGGTCGGCTGCCAGAGCCTGATCGAGGGCACTTTCCACCGCCGCCAGATCGTAGGCGTCCACCACCTGAACGTTTTCAACCCCGCAGGCTTTTACCACATCCTCGATTACTACGCGGTTGGTGGGATTGTTCCTGATTGTCAGGCCGGTGGCGGGATTCTGCTGATGCCCGGTCATCCCGGTTATATGGTTGTCGAGAATCAGCACGACAATATTCGACTTCTTGTAAATTGCATCCACCAGACCGGTCAGTCCCGAGTGCAGGAAGGTGGAGTCGCCTATTGTGGCCACCACCTTGCGGTCAGGCAGCATTTGCTTGATGCCAATGGCCGCAGTAATGCTGGCTCCCATGCAAATACAGGTGTCCATAGCATTAAGGGGAGGTAACGCCCCCAGTGTGTAGCAGCCGATGTCGCCGGTAATTATCGGCTTTTTCTTGGCCAGCAGAAAATACACCCCCCGGTGCGGACAGGCCGGACACATAACCGGCGGCCGCTGGGGCAGCCCCTCCACCGCGTTAACTGCCGGGGAATATTTCTGTCCACCAAGAATCCTTTCAGCAATTATTGCGGCACTCAGTTCGCCAACTGCCGGCAGCCGCTCCTTGCCAGTAACTTTCAGTCCCCAGAATTTGATCTGTTCCTCAAGAAAAGGTTCCCCCTCCTCAATCACCAGCACATTATCGTGTCGGGAGATAAAATCAGTAATCATTTTCCGCGGGGCCGGGTTGGTCATCGACAGCTTGAGATAGGTCGCCTGCTGGCCAAACACCTCCCTGGCGTACTGGTAGGCAATACCCGACGTTATGACCGCAAACTTCCCGTCACCGGGAATCACGCGGTTGCCCGGATAGGTTTCTGAAAACTCCCCGGCCTCAGCCAGCCGCTGGTCGAGAGTTACCCGCAGCCGCCGCGCATTGGCTGGCATCATGACAAATTTGTCAGGTCTTTTTTCGTAAGACCTGAGTCCAACTTCCTTCCGCTCTCCCAGTTCAACCAGTCCCTGTGAGTGGGAAATCCGGGTGGTTGTGCGCAAAATCACCGGTAGGTCGAGTTTTTCGCTCATTTCCAGACCGTCGATTACCATTTGCTTAGCTTCCTGGCTGTCCGACGGTTCTAGCAACAGCATTTTCATAAATCTGGCGTAATAGCGGTTATCCTGCTCGTCCTGGGAGCTGTGCATCCCCGGGTCGTCGGCCGAAACAAGCACAAACCCCCCATTGACACCTGAGTACGCCATGGTGAACAGCGGATCGGCCGCCACGTTGACTCCAACGTGTTTCATCGCCGCCAGAGACCTGGCCCCGGCCATTGAAAACCCCTGGGCCACTTCGACGGCCACCTTTTCATTTACCGACCATTCGCTGTAAATTTCCGGATATTGCGATATATGCTCCAGAATTTCCGTACTGGGAGTGCCTGGGTAGGCTGTGGCCGCATGTCCTCCCGCTTCGTAAAATCCCCTGGCGATGGCCTCATTGCCCGACATCAGCTTTTTGATAACAATCACTCCTTTAGTTAAATTCCAGCCAGCCTTTCTTCGATATTCGACACCTGGTCGCGGTTTCCTGCCAGGCAAGTTCCTTACAGCTGTCCGAACGGCTGATCAGAACAAAAGGGTTTTCGCCGTTGTCAGCAGCGAAAACCCCTTTGCCGCAGTTCGTTGAGAAAGGCATAGTCGGTTTGATTGACGGTCAGCGGCGTGATCGATATGTACCCGTTCATCACCGCCGTGACGTCATTATCGGGATTGTTGCCCCGGTCAAACGCCCTGCCACAGATCTGGAATGTGTGCCCATCGTCTCCAGCTGGCTCCAATGGTTCGGTGTAGCCCAGTTCACCCACTCTGGGGAACCTTATCCCCCGCAGGCATTTTTCCGCCACGTCAGGAACGTTAATGTTCAGTACAACCCCGGCCGGCAGTCTTTCCTCAGCCAGTTTTTCAGCCACTCTAGCAGCAAATTCACCGGCCGGGCGATAATCCCGCCACCTGCTTTCCCGGTCAAAAAACGCCAGCGACACCGCTATGGCCGGCATACCCAGCAGTGCTCCCTCCCGCGCCGCTGCCACTGTTCCCGAATACAGGGTATCGTGCCCGACGTTCGGTCCGTTGTTTATTCCGCTGATCACCAAATCAGGCCTGATTCCCATCCCCTCTACCGCTACCTTAACGCAGTCGGCGGGGGTACCATTGACCGCGTAGGCCACGATTTTGTCATTTGCTGACACCGTCACCCGGCGGGCGGTAAGCGGGCGGCTAATCGTAAGGGCATGGCCGGCGGCACTCCGCTCGCTGTCGGGAGCAAACACAGTTATCTTTTCAGCCAAAGGCAACAGTGCTTCCCACAGGGCCGCGATGCCCGGAGCACTAATTCCATCGTCGTTACAGAGGAGGATATGCATAAAAGTTTGTTCCCCTAATTTTTGGCCTCTGCGACCGCCACTCCGTCAGCCGGCAGGCCATCTCCCGGTTCGCCATCATCACTGGCAAGCCGCTGGCAGGCAATGATCTGCTCGTAGCTTATGCTCCGGGTGTGAACGGTATGACTCCACTCATTCTTTTTGCGATCCTTAAAGCCGAGAAAAGTGATCGGTATCCAGCTGTAAATGAACAGAGGGTACAGCAGCGAATAAAGCCAGGTCCGGACATCGGCCCGCATTTTGTACAAAACAATCACCGGGAACAAGTACTGGCCAATCATAACCATCTCCCAGACCTCGAACGGGATCAGCGAGTAAAGAACATTGGTGTAAAACGGCACAAACAGACGGACATAGCTGGCGATGATGAACAACGATGAGAGAATCAGAAAATGGGGCTGAACAAGATGGATTACGCCGTCAAGGATCCTTATGTCACGCCTTCTTATTCCCTCTCTCAACAGCCGGGGAATATAGCGGGCGGCAACGTCAAAATGTCCCTGGGCCCAGCGCTTGCGCTGGTTCCACGCCTGAGCGAAAGTAAGCGGCTTCTCATCCCAGACAATTGCCTCGTGGGCCCAGGTGGTACGGATCCCGTTCACCAGGGCTTTCATGGTAAACTCCATATCCTCGGTCAGACAGGTGGCTCCCCAGCCGTACTTTCGCAGCACGTCCATGGCAATGCACATTCCCGTGCCGCCCAGCACGCTCGACAGCCCCAGCCGGTATTTGGCCAGGTGCCAGATATAGTTCACCACCCAGAACGACAGGGCAAAAGTGGCTGAAATCCAGGTGTCATGGGGATTCTTGGCGTCGAGAAATCCCTGGATGATCTTCTCTCCTTTCAGAAGGCGACTGTTCATTTCCAGCAGGAAGTTGCAGTGAACCAGGTTGTCGGCATCGAACACACACACGGCATCGTAGTTCCGTTCCATGGCAAACAGCCTGGCAAACATCCACTCCATAGCGTAACCCTTGCCTTTTTCCCGCTGGTTGCTACGCTCGTAAACAATCGCCCCGGCCCGGCGGGCCACATCGGCAGTATTATCCCGGCAATTGTCGGCTACGACAAAAATATCGTACAAGCTGGCCGGATAGCGAAGACGTTTCAGGTTTTCCACCAGCTGGCCGATCACCGCCTGCTCATTGTGCGCACACACAATCAGGGCGAATTTATGGTGCGGTCTGTAGATTTTTCCTTTTTCCCGCTGATTTTTCAACCCGAAGAAAGCAATAAAGAAGTAATAGAAGGTGAACAGAATAATCAGTGCCTGAACAGGCACCATTACAATATCTGCCCAATGTTGCATGAATTGCTCTCCTTATATCACAAACAAAACCGGCCTTTGTCGCGACCGGTTATTCGTAATCTAATATTAACTCCTGCTGCTATTATAACCGAAAATGTTTGCCCGCGCAAACTCCGGCTTCAGCCTTTGCCCGGCCGTAGCCGGTTGCACACACTGTTGGCTAGCCCATATACGGCAAACGCAGCAAACGGCACCAGCA
>JAOAFP010000107.1 GCA_026416215.1 Negativicutes bacterium
GGGGGGGGGGGGGGGGGGGGGATCGGCGAAGGGGGATTCGACCGTCGCAGCGGCCGGCAGCTGGTGGCTGTGGATCGACGCTATTTCCGTCCCACCGAGGTCGATTTGCTGCAGGGTGATGCCGGCAAGGCCCGGGAGAAGCTGGGCTGGCAGCCAATGATTGGCCTGGAGCAACTGGTGGCCGAGATGGTCGAGCAGGACCTGAAGGAAGCCGGACGGACAGGGAAGTGACGGTATGGATAAACGGGCGAAGATTTTTGTCGCCGGCCACCGCGGCATGGTGGGTTCGGCCATTGTTCGCGAACTGCAGCGTCAGGGGTACGGCAATCTGGTGCTGCGAACCCGTCAGGAACTGGATCTGACCGACCAGCGGGCAGTGTGTGAGTTTTTCGGCCGCGAGCGGCCGGAGTACGTTTTTGTCGCCGCCGCCCGGGTGGGAGGGATCTGGGCCAACAGCACCCGGCCGGCCGAATTCATTTATGAAAATCTGGCTATTCAGAACAATGTGATCGACGGAGCCTACCGGGCCGGGGTGAGAAAGCTGCTGTTTCTTGGCAGCTCCTGCATTTACCCGCGGGAAGCGCCCCAGCCGCTGAAGGAAGAATACTTGCTGGCCGGCAGGCCTGAGCCGACCAACCAATGGTACGCTGTGGCCAAAATTGCCGGGATTAAGTTGTGCCAGGCTTACCGGCGGCAGTACGGCTGCGATTTTATCGCCGCCATGCCCACCAATTTGTACGGGATAAATGACAACTATGATCCGGACGGGTCGCATGTCATTCCGGCCCTGCTGCGCAAATTCCATGAGGCCAAACTGGGGGGGCAGCCGGCAGTGACCGTGTGGGGAAGCGGCCGGCCGCGGCGGGAGTTTCTCTATGCCGACGACCTGGCCCGGGCCTGTCTGTTTTTGATCGACAACTACTCCGAGGAAGAGATCATCAACGTCGGCTGGGGCCGGGATCTGGCCATTGCCGAACTGGCCGGGCTGGTGGCCGAGATCGTCGGGTACGGCGGGGAAATTGTCTTTGACACAGACAAGCCGGATGGGATGATGCTGAAACGGCTGGATGTCAGCCGGATTACCGCCCTGGGCTGGCGGCCGCTGGTCGGGTTGCGGGAGGGGCTGCAGCTGGCCTACGACGACATGTTGCGCCGGCTTGTTTTTGAACAGTGGCACGATTTATCGCCGGCACGGCAGCCGGGGATGTAAATGCCGGACCGGGAACATGTCGGCGGTTGCAACGAAAGGGGCCGGGCGGGCGGTTGCTTGCGTGAGGGCAAAACATTTGTTATAATACCACCGGGCAGGTGCCCGATTTGTAATTTTTGAGGAAAAGAGGTTACGGGAGAAATGATGCAACTGGCCAACAAAAAATTCGTAAAGGCTGTTTCGCTCTCGATCGCCCTGCTGTTCGTGCTGGGGATCGTGGCGGCGTTTGCCGTGCAGGGGACGGGGATTGCCCAGGCCGAGGGCAGCTCGAATGTGGGGATAATAAACGTTCAGATGGTTATCACCCAAAGCCCTGATTTTCCCGGCATTCAAAAACAGCTGCAGGACGAGAACAATTCGTTGCAGAAGGAATTTGAGAGCCGGGCCGGCAGTATGACTGACAACGAGAAGAGGGACTACGCCCAGCAGTTGGAGCAGAAGATGCAGCAGAAGCAGCAGGAACTGCTCGTGCCGCTGTATGACAAGATTAATGCGACCATCAAAAAGGTTGCCGACGCCAAGGGTCTGTCGGTGGTGGTTGACCGGGGGGCAGTGGTCTACGGTGGTGTCGATATCACCGATGACGTGATTAAGGCGCTGGGAGCGGCCAAGTAAGCTGCCGGACAGGCAGGGTGCGCACTGGCGACAAAAGCGGATGGAAAGATAAAAACCGGCCGGGTATCCGGTCCGGTTTTTTTTTGAAGGGTGATGGCAACGAAACGCGGACATCTGGTGCTGCTGGCAGCGGCTTCTTTGCTGTTGGTGGCGGCGGCTGGGACGGGATGGTGGGTTCGTTGGCATGGCGATCGACCGGCCGGGTCGTCGTGGCCCAAGTGGGCGGTGGTGGACGGCGAGCGGTTGCGGCGTGCCCATCCCGACTATGGTCGCTGGCAGCTATTACAGCGGCAGGCTGAGTTGCTGCAGCGTCAGATTTTCGCCTGGTCGGGTCGCCGCGATCTGGCGATCGCCTTGAGCGGCCAGGTGGACGGGCTGGCGGCACTGGTGGATGTCAGCCGCCGCCAGCAGTATCAGCTGCTCTGGCAACAGCGGGTGGCAGAACAGCGCAATGAACTGGGCCGGCAGCTTCGCGACCGTCAGACTGCCTGGCGGGAGGAAGTGGAACACAAGGTGTCTGATTTTCAGCGGGCCAGGCAGGCCGAACACCAGCTGGAACTGGTCAACTTGCGAATGAAGCAGGCAGCCCTGACCATGTCCGATCAGGAACGCGCACTGATTACCCGGCGGTACGAAGAGATAAACAGGCAGATCGACCGCGAGGTTGCTGACTACCGGCGGCAGCAGGAAGCAATATTGGCTGAAAAGCTGTCGGCTGACCGGCGGCAGATGGAAGAACAGCTTGGCGAATATGCCGAACAGGTGGGCCGGCAAATCGCGGCCGGGATTAACGGTATGCCGACCGATAGTTTGCTGGCGATGCAGCAGGGAGTGGAACAGAGCGGGCGGCAGCTTGACAGAATGCGCAGCCAGCTGGCTGGCTTGCAGGCTGAGTCGGCGGCGGTCTCCCGGCGGATTGATGACGATATTGCCCGGGCAGTGGCCAGGGCAGCGGCGGATAAAGGGGTTTCCCTGGTATGGTCCGGGGTGCGTTTTAACCGCGACTGTGATGATTTGACCGGGGTGGTCCTGACGGCCATGTCTGGCGATTTTGTCGATCAGTAACCGGATCGGCAGGATTTTGGCGGCCAGGGTGTAAAATAGGTGAAGTGCGGATGTTTTGATGGCGAAATGCGGCCTTGGTAAATGCGGCCTTGGTCAAGGAATTGATTATAATGGAAAAAATGGCGAAAACATGATTACATTAAGGGAGGATAACTCAACGATGAAAAAAAGTATTATTCTGGTTCTGGCCCTGGTTGTGACGGCCGGATTGATGGTTTCCGGCTGCAGTTTGTTTAACAAGCCGATCGGTGTGGTCGATATGCAGAAAATCATGCAGGGCAGCAAAGACGCCCAGAATTTGCAGGCTCAGTTTGAGGCCAAGCAGAAGGAGCTGTTCGATCCGATAGATCAGAATAAAAACCTGAGTGATGCCGACAGGCAGAAACAGTTTCAGGATGCACAGAAGCAGCTGATGGATTTCGGGAAGGATTTGGAGCAGCAAATGCAGACGGCTATGAAAACGGCAATGGACAGCGTCAGCAAGGAAAAAGGTCTCAGTGCCATCCTGGTCAAGGGTGCGGTGGCTAACGGCGGAGTGGACGTGACTGACGATGTGCTGGAGAAGATGAACGCCGGAAAGTAGACCGGACGGCTTCCGCCGCCGGTGGCGGCGGTGATGAGGGTAGCGGAGGTGGCGTGTATGCGCTACAGTTTGGCGGAAATTGGCAGGCTGATCAGCGGCAGGGTTCACGGCGATCCGGACATGGCAATCAGTGGCCTGAACGGCATTGACAACGCCGGCGAGCACGAGTTGACGTTTGCTGTCCCCCCCCATCTGGACAAGGTTGACAGCTGCCGGGCAGCGGCAGTGATCGTGCCGCCCGGCCAGCGGAGGTACAGTAAGCCGGTAGTGGTGGTGGACAACCCCCGCCTGGCGTTTGCCGAGCTGCTGGACGTTTTTTGTGCCAGGCCGAAATACAGGCCGGGCGTTGACCGCACGGTCTCGCTGGGCGAGGGATGTTGCGTGGCGGATACGGCGGTGATCATGGCTCAGGCGGTTATCGGCAATAATGTTGTGATCGGCGACGGGGTGGTGATTTATCCTCACGTCTATGTCGGCGATGATGTTGTGATCGGCGATGGTTGCAAGCTATATCCGCAGGTGACCGTTTATGAGGGCAGCCGCCTGGGTGAACGGGTCATCGTCCACGCCGGGACGGTGATTGGCAGCGACGGATTCGGCTATATCCAGATCGATGGCCGGCACCGCAAAGTGCCCCAGGTGGGCAACGTCGTGATCGGAGACGATGTTGAGATCGGCGCCAACAGCTGTATTGACCGGGCTGCCACCGGCAGCACGGTAATCGGGGCCGGGAGCAAGATCGACAATCTGGTTCATATTGCCCACAACGTGGTGTGCGGGAAAAACTGTCTGTTTGTCGCCCAGGTCGGGATTTCCGGTTCAGTGACTATTGGCGACAATTGTACGTTTGCCGGTCAGACCGGTTGCGCCGGGCACCTGCGGATCGGCGATGGCTGCCTGTTTGCCGCCCGGACCGGCATTACCAGTTCGGTGGAGGAGGGGGCGTTTATGGCCGGTTATCCGGCCATGCCCCACCGCGACTGGCTGAAGGTGCAGGCTATGCGTAAAAAGGTGCCGGCCATGTATAAACGGCTGACCGAGATGGAGGAAGAGCTGGCACGGCTGAAGCAGCTGCTGACTACGGCTGAGTGATGGTCTACCGGTTCTGGCTGCTGGCCGCCCGGCTGGTCGGCCTGCTGCCCGCGTGGTTGCTGCCGCCGCTGGCGGCCGGACTGGGGCTGGTGGCCTGGTTTCTGATTCCGGGCTGGCGGCGCGATATGGCGATTAGCAATGCCTGCTGCTGCCTGGGCTGTGGCGAACGGCAGGCCCGGCGGATTGTCAGAAGCAGTGTTGCGAATTTGGCGATGAACGCCCTCGAGTTTGCCCGGCTGCCGGGACTGGGACATAACAACCTGGCCTGCCATGTCGAATTCTGCCGCCGGGAGGTGGTGGATGAGGCTCTGGACCGGGGACGGGGAGTGATTCTGGTCACCGGGCATTGCGGCAACTGGGAATTGCTGGGGGCAGCCCTGGCCATTGCCGGGATTCCTACTGTGGCGGTGGCCGCCCGTCAGCACGGAGCGGCTGCCGACCGGCTGATCAACCGGCTGCGTTCGTCCAGCGGCATGGAAGTGGCGG
>JAOAFP010000108.1 GCA_026416215.1 Negativicutes bacterium
AGATGTGTATAAGAGACAGACTGAGCACCGGGTTGGGCGCGGTCTGCCCCAGACCGCACAAGGCCGATTCCTTGATCGTCATGGCCAGCGTCCGGAGAGTGTCCAAATCTTCAGGCTTGCCGTTGCCCTCGGTGATCCGGGTGATGATTTCCAGCATCCGCTTGGTTCCCTCCCGGCAGGGGGTACATTTGCCGCACGATTCCGACTGGGTGAAGGTGAGGAAAAACTTGGCCACATCCACCATACAGGTATCCTCGTCCATCACCACCAAACCGCCCGAACCCATCATCGCCCCCACCTTCAGCAATGAGTCATAGTCGATCTGTAGATCGAGCAGGTGTTCGGGCAAACAGCCGCCTGACGGTCCGCCGATCTGCACGGCCTTGAATTTCTTGCCGTTGAGAATCCCGCCGCCGATGTCAAAGATGATTTCCCGCATGGTAATTCCCATCGGCACCTCGGCCAGGCCGGTGTTGACGATCTTGCCGGTCAGGGCAAACACTTTGGTCCCCTTTGATTTTTCCGTGCCAATTTTGGCGTATTCCTCAGCTCCCATGGTGAAGATCACCGGGATGTTGGCGTAGGTTTCCACATTGTTGATATTGGTGGGCTTGCCCCACAGTCCGGAGATAGCCGGGAACGGCGGACGGGGCCGGGGCATTCCCCGTTTGCCCTCAATCGAGGCCAGCAGGGCAGTTTCCTCGCCGCAGACAAACGCACCCGCCCCTTCCTTGATTTTGAGGTGGAAAGCGAAGCCGGTACCAAGGATGTTGTCCCCCAGCAGCCCCAGTTTTTCTGCCTGTTCAATGGCAATCTTCAGGCGTTTGATCGCCAGCGGGTACTCGGCCCGAACGTAAATGTAGCCTTCGTCAGCGCCTATCGCGTAGGCGGCAATGGCCATGCCCTCGATCACTCGGTGCGGGTCACCCTCCAGCACCGCTCGGTCCATAAATGCCCCCGGATCGCCCTCGTCGGCGTTACAAACCACATATTTCTTGTTTCCGGCCGCTCCCCGGGTGAACTCCCACTTATTGCCGGTTGGGAAGCCGCCGCCACCGCGTCCCCTCAGCCCGGAGGTCTTAACCGCCGCCACCACCTGTTCCGGCTGCATCTCGGTCAATACCATGCCCAGTGCTTCATAACCGCCGACGGCAATGTATTCGTCAATTGATTCCGGGTCGATCTTGCCGCAGTTGCTCAGTACCAGCCGCATCTGCTTGCGGTAAAAACCGATATCCTTGTAGCTGGGAATGGTTTCGGCAGTCAGCGGTTCCCGGTACAGCAGCCTTTCCACCACCCGTCCCTTGAGCAGGTGCTGTTCGACGATTTCCGGCACGTCGCTCTCCTGAACCCGGACGTAAAATACCCCCTCGGGATAAACAATGACCAGCGGGCCCATTTCGCACAGGCCGTGACAGCCGGTCTCCACCACCTTAATCTCCTGGTCGAGCTTCTGCCTTGTCAGCTCGGTTTTAAATGCGGCCTCCACCTTTTTCGACCCTGACGACTGACAGCCGGTGCCGGCACAAATCAGGACATGGGCTCTTATATGTTGCATTATTTCCCCTCCTACGCTTAGTTAGCGGTTATTTCAGTCGGTGAGCTTGGCGACCACGTTCTCGTCGACGATCCGGTCGTTGACCACGTGTTCGGCCACGATTTTCCTGGCTACTTCCGGGGTTACATGCCCATAGGTAATCCGGGCCTCACCCTCCCGGACAACGTCAACCAGCGGTTCCTTTTCACACATACCGATACAGCCGGTCTGCCGGACGACGACGTCCCTGAGCTTGCGTTTGGCTATTTCGTCCATTATCGCATTAAGGGCCTCGCGTGCCCCGGCTGCGATGCCGCACGTACCCATGCCGACAATAATCTGGGTACTGCCCCCCTGCCGCACCGCGTTGCCAGCCTGCAGTTTTTCCCGCAATTTTTTAAGATCCTCCAGACTCTTCATTCGGTCGCACCTCCGTATAATCTGCAAAAATTTTCGCGCAAATACCCGCTCAGCCATTCCCAGACTTCGGGATCGTAAAACGGCACCCCGGCCAGCGCCTCCTGGAGTTCCCGGCTGGACAGGGCAAACTGCCGCCCGTCCACTGTGTGCCGGTAAGTAAAATCGACATCCTGACTGCCGATCAGCAGGGTCTTCAGCGTCCCGGCCATATCGCCCAACGGCGGCCGGTCAATGTGGCTCAGCCGGTAACAAGCCTCCATAACCGTCCCCTTCCCCGGCCGGGATTCGATCTTAAGGTGGCCGCCGCACTGGGCGGTGGTCATGTCGATCAGCGGCACCCCCAGTCCCACCCGGCGGGTGGTGCGGGAAGTGTAAAATGGGCTGCGCACCTGGGCAACCTGCTCGGCCGTCATTCCCCGGCCATTATCGCTGACCCGGATCAGCAGGACATCGTCTGCCTGATCCTCGACGATCTCCAGCACCACTTCGCTGGCGCCGGCGTCCAGGCAGTTCTGGACCATGTCAAGGATGTGCAGGGCCAGTTCGTGCATGGAATTATTCGTACTGTTTAAGGTGTTCGACAGCCGAATCGGGAGTCAGTCGACCGTGGGTGTTGTCGTTGACCATCATCACCGGGGCCAGGCCGCAGGCGCCGATACAGGCCACCGTCTCGAGGGTGAAACGAAGGTCGTCGGTGGTCTGGCCTGACTTGATCTTGAGGGTCTCCTCGATTTTGTTAAGAATGGCCTTGGCCCCCCGCACGTGACAGGCCGTGCCCTGACATATGCGAATGATGTTGCGCCCGCGCGGATTGAGGTGGAACTGGGCGTAAAACGTGACCACGCCATACACCTGACTGACCGGAATGCCCAGGGATTCAGCGATACAGACTATCACTCCCTCGGGCAGGTAGCCGAACTCGTTCTGGGCTTCCTGCAACACCGGGATCAGCGCCCCCCTGACCCCCTGGTACTTAGCCAGAATTGGCTCAAGACGGCTTTTGACGTTGTCCTTCGCTTCGCCGCAGCTACATTTTGCCATTACTGCCATTCCTCCTTACGTTGCATTATGGTTTTTTATATTCTTTAAACTTATCCCGCACCGTCCAGGCAGCCGCCTAACAGACCGCCACTCACTGCCGGGCCGCGGACCCGGTGATCCAGACGGTAGCCGAGAATTTTCCGGCCATTTTCCCCGGCCAGTGCCTGCCTGATTTCAGCCAGGGTCGGTCCGGCCAGCAGAAACTCGGTCTTCGACCCCCAGCGGAGGTCATCGGTGTAGTGGGCATCGGAGCTGGTTATCCGCGGCAGACCGCCCGTTCCGGGCAGCTTTACCGTCTGCGGGTTGTTGAGCCGCGAAACCTCCACCGCCGCCAGTGCCAGCCCCGGCGGCACAAACCCCAGCTGGCCGATGATGCTGTGCTGTGCCTTGTCAACGTGAGCGGCCACACACATTCCCCCCAGCCGGTTGACAGTTACGACCACCTGCTCAATGGAGGCGGTCAGCGGCGCAATCAGGCGCTCGCGGCGCACTCCGACCAGATTGTCATCAGCATCGACAATGGCCTGAATGCCGAATCTGTCGTCGTCGTTGGCCAACGGCGACAGGTGTTGCCTGACCACTTCCTCCCACTGCCGGAACTGACGCATTTTACCGAACAGGGCCAGAATATGGACCTCTTCCCTGGTCTCCACCTCCATCCCCGGCAGAACGGTCAGCGGATAACCGACCGCCGCACTGATGGCCGCCGCCACGTTATCGCCGGCGTTGTGGTCGGTGATGGCTAGAATGTCCACCCCAGCCTCCGCCGCCGTTGCCACTACGTTGCGCGGGCTCATCAGCAGGTCGCCGCACGGGGAAAGCAGGGTATGGACATGCAGGTCGGCGACGTACGCCCGCAGGCTCACCCCCGCAGCCCCAGCTGGTACAGCCGGCCGGCCACCTCAAAGGTTGACAGCGGGGTGGTCAGCAGCGGGATGGCTTCGTCGTCGGCCTTTTGTACGGTGTCCGGGTCGGGCCTGGCCCCGCCGGCGATAACAATGGCCGCCAGATCTTCAAGCGAAGCCACCGCCACGATGTTCTGGTGAACCTGCTGGGTTACCCACACCGCCCCGGCTATGGCCTGCCCCATGGCGTTGCTCAGCAGATCCATGGCCATGCCGGCCGTCGCCTCCCGATCGAGCCCCCCCTGTCCGGCCACCACCGCCAAGCCCAGTTTTTTCACTACTTCGCCAACTGTCACGCAAATCCTCCCTTTCCGGTGAAATTTTCCCCGGCCGGCCCGGATCGCCGTCCGCCACCCGACCTATTTTTCCAGCGACGGCGGCAATTTTCGGGCTAGATCGAACATCTCCCCGGCCAGGTCGCGAACCTTTTCCCGCAATTTGAAAATGCAGTCGGTCTCCACCGCCCGCCCCTGGGCTATATCCTCGGCCAGGGCCTTGCAGCCCGGCGAACCGCACGACCCACAGTCCAGCCCGGGCAACTGGTCGAGGATTTGTTCCATCAGGGTAACCTTCTGGAGGGCCCGGAGAATGTCATTGTCCAACAGCAGGATCGAGCGGGGCTCGATCGGACGGAAGCTGTCCAGGCCGACGTCGCTGCGGTCATAAGTCTGAATCGTCAGTTTTTGCCGGTCGCTGCGCTGCCAGTCGGCCACCCGGCGCCGCAGCCGCTGTTCGGCCACCAGGTAGTGTTCGAGGGTCAGCGGCCCGCCCACGCAGCCGCCGTCGCAGGCCAGGGCCTCGAGGTGGTCAACTCCATTCAGCTTGCCCATGGCGATCTGCTCCAGTGCCTGCTTAACCCGGTGAATTCCCGCCACCACCAGGGAATTGGCCGAACCGCTGGCCCGGGTCTCGCCCCCGGCCACCGCCCAGCCGAACCCTCCCCAGCCGGCCAGCCCGCCCAGCCGCCTGATTACTTCTGCCCGCTGGTCGTCGGTCCTGGGCAGGTTTTCCTGAATCCGGCCGAACACCCTATAC
>JAOAFP010000109.1 GCA_026416215.1 Negativicutes bacterium
CTCCAGCTGGGAGCAAACAACCAGTCAAATCCGGCTTCCATGAAACCGATGGTCTTGTCGAACCCGCCGTTGCCACTAACAAAACCGGGGAAACTGCTCCCGTCCGAACGCATCGCATTCATATAGGCGACCTGCACGTTCAGGTTGTCGGAAAGCTTGGCCCCCACCGACAAATCGGCCCAGGTAACGGGGTTCTGGCCCCAGTACAGAGTACCAAACGGTGCCGCCCATTGGGTGCCGGAGCCCGTATTTTGCTGGCTCACCCAGTAAGCATCAGTGTTGCCCCAGAAAGCTTCCCAGGTCACAACATCGCCGCCGCCTCCCACTGTCAGGCCGGTCATGTCCTCGCTGGCAACGAATCCGTAGGCCGGGGTATTGTTCTGCCGGCCGACCGCAACGTAGCCGCCGAACAGGTTGCTGCTCACGTAAGCTTGACGGAACTGGGTGTAATTGTTGCCACTTGCACTTGTGCCTGATATACTGGCCGCATTTTGCACCGAGTTAACCGCGCCGAAAGTCTTGTCATTCCTGATGCTGGCAAAATACTGCCATCCGTCATTGATTTTGCCGTTTACATACAGCTCGGTCCGAAACAGTTTCTGGCCATTGGTCCCCTGGATCTGAGGAACTCCCTGCAGCTTTTCATTGTAATTGTCATAACGCAGCGTCACCTGGCCGGTCAGGTAAATCCTGTTGTTCACCTGATCGCTCAGCTTGTCAACCTTCACGCCCAGGTTGTTCAGCTCGCTGGCAAACTCGGCGCTCAGCTTGTCAATCAGCGCCTTTTGCTCGGCATTAGTCTTGTCTTCCCGCTGGATGGCCCTGTACACTATCTGGGCCATTTCATAACGGGTCATACTTTTGTCGCCCTTGAAGGTGCCATCGGGATAACCGTCGATAATCCCGTCTTTGGCCAGCTGAGCCACCGCTTTATAGGCCCAGGAATCGGCCGGCACATCGCTGAACGGATTGGCGGCGGCGAAAGCCGTGCCTGCAATACCAAGCATGAATACCGCTGCCAGCGCTAAAACCAAACTTTTTTTCATCGCCTCTCTCCTTAACGGAATTTCTACTGCCCGGAACGCCGGGACGACGACGCCGCCAATTTTCAGGAAGTTTCCGCGTTCCCTCCGCTGCCTTTGGCTGCCGTCATCTGCCGCGGCTAACCCGGGGTTTTCAGCCTGCCCCGCCCTTCGGTCCCGGATTTCCACGGAGCACCCCCTCTCTTACCGTCATCAGGCATCCGGCTGGCACTTTGCACCGGCCCGCAACAACACGCCGGCCGGTGCGGGTAAATTCTACCAGATGTCCCGATTATGTCAACCCTCGGTATGGTATCGTCACCCGGCAAATTTTTAACGAAACAAAACCACGCCGGCCGGTTTCAAAGCAAACCCCTGCATACCGCCCGGCCAGTCCATCTTACAGTCACGGCACCAACAACAGAAACGCGGTGTTGGGTGAGTCATTTAATCTGCGTGCTTTTTAATGGTTTCAAACGTCCGGCCCCAGATCGGGCTTTTCTGAAAGTTCCTGCTGGCGTGCCAGGGTGCACCGATATCCCCGGTCGACTCGGCACACCAATTTTAACCCTGCAACAACGTCGGCAACAAACTTGCCGGCCGGCACACCCGTACCAAAGTCTCTGCAATTCAGCCGTGCCGCCGCGGCGATAGCCGGACAGGACGACCGCCCGGCCGCTGGGCAGCCGATATGCTTCGGCCAAAAATCAAGGCACTGTCATGTTCCCGAAAATATCGCACCGTCGCG
Source organism: Negativicutes bacterium (assembly GCA_026416215.1). Taxonomy (GTDB): domain Bacteria; phylum Bacillota; class Negativicutes; order SKW292; family SKW292; genus SKW292. The sequence continues at coordinate 1,771 of JAOAFP010000109.1, forward strand.
GACTTCAAGGCTCACCGCGGCAGTCCGTCCGCTGCCGCCGTATTCCCGCCGCTGCCGGGGGTACGCCTGCCGGAACGATTCAGCCCGCACGTCGGCGGTCTCCGACCGCCGACGCAGGCTTGCCGGCAGGGCCGGTTCGCCCTGGCGGAGCGGATTGGGGCCGGAAACTGCCTTCACTCCTTAACCACCCGCGGTCAGTGACCATATTTTCGGCAAGGTCCGGATGCGGACAACACGCCCCCGGCGTATACCGGGTGGCCCTGACAACAACAGCAGGTCGCCTTCCAGAGGCAGCCTGCTGTTGTTGCTACATGCGCCTGCCAGTGTCTGATCAGAAGTAAAACAGAAAATCAGCTTCGAAATGCCTGGAGAACGTGTCAAAAACCTGATACTGCCCCACCTTTGACGCTGTCGGGTTATAACTGTTGTACATGAGCTCCATCAGGATGTTTTTATCCCATACGTAATCAAGCCCGATCTCCCATCCTACTGCCCCGCCAAAACTGGTGATAGTATCGCCGGTGTTGGCATTGTAGCCCGGCAAATCATTGTAAGTGCTGTCCCAGGTCGAGAAAGCCTGGGCATCGGTGTAAGCCAGCCAGGCGTGCCAGCTGCCCGGGGTGTTTATATCGGCATCCTTGTAATCAACCTGAGCCCGGTAGCCCAGGTTCTGGGTTTGGGCATTAGATTTACTGCACACCCCGGTCAGCAGCCAGTCATTGGCAAACGCCCAGTCAAAACCCAGTTCATAAAAGACCATTGAGTCGACGTAAACCGGGCTTGACACATTCGGCACCTTGACAATGAAGCCGGGAAACGAACTGCCGCTGCTGGTCAAAGGATTGAGATAGGCCGCCTTTACGTTCAAAGTGTCAGACAACTTGGCGCTTACCCCGAAATCGACAAAGGTCACGGGAGCCTGTGGGAACGAAATGTCTTCCAGATTGGTGCCAACCGGGTAGAAAGCTTCGGTTGTCCCCCAGAAACCCTGCCAGGTGAGAACGTCGCCGCCACCCGCAATTTTCAGCCCGGTCATATCCTCATCGGCAACAAAGCCGTAAGCCGGCATATTTTCCTGCCTTCCCACACTCACAACTGCTCCTAAAAGGTTGCCCTTGACATAAGCCTGGCGAAATTTCGTGTAGTTGTTGCCACCGCTGCCAGTGCTTGAGTTCTGCGTGTTGGCAACCGCGCCGAACAGCTTGTCATTCCGCAGACTGGCAAAATACTTCCAGCTGTCGTTAATGGCACCATTGACATACAAAGACGTCCGGAACAGCTTCTGGCCGTTAAAGCTTTGCGCCTCATCACTGCCCTGCACCCTGATCTGGTAGTTATTGTACCGCAGGTCGGCAAGCCCGGTGAGGTAGATACGGTTGTTAACCTGCTCCTCCAGTTTGGTCACCTTTACACCCAAGTTGTTAATCTCATTGACAAACTCGGCACTGAGCTTATCAATCAGCGCCCGCTGCTCAGCGTTGGCCTTGTCTTCCCGCTGAATGGCATTGTAAACGATCTGTGCCATCTCATAGCGGCTCATACTTCTGTCGCCTTTGAATGTCCCGTCGGGATAACCATCAATGATACCATCTTTAGCCAACTGGACAACCGCCTTGTACGCCCAGGAGTCGGCCGGCACATCGGAGAACGGATTGGCGGCCGCTGCCACCACAGCCGGACAAAGCAAAACGACAAGAACAACAAGCACTCCCGGTAAAAAGTAATGACCTCTCATAGTCTTCACCTTCCTCTTCCGTCAGAAATACATACTCCCTTAGCCGGCAGATGCCGGAAAGCAACCCCACCGTTAGAGACTGCCCGGTCTGACGTCCACACCTCCCCCCTTAATTTGTCTTCTAACGATGAGTCCTCACCCTATCCCAATTCAGCGGCGGACCGGCCCGATCATCAGGCCGGCCGCAAAAACGTTCGCACACGTGCGTCTCAGAAGAAAAACAGAAAATTGGCCTGAAAGTGGCTGTTGTTTCCGCCAATGTCAGCAATGTGAGCCTCAGTACTATCAAGTTCCCCGTCAGGCTGCCCGTCCAGCGGATTCACGACCGAACTTACCGTCGGCGAATACGCGTTATACATGAGACTTAGCTGGACATTTCTGTCCCACACGTAGTCAAACCCGATTTCCCAGCCCCGGGCCCCGAAAATATTCGGCATCGCGTCGTTTGAATCCCAGCTGTTGCCGCAGCCGTTGTAGCCAGGCAAATCACTGTATATGCTGTCCCAGCCGGCCAGGGCCTGGACGTTGCGGTACGCCAGATAAGCGTGCCAACTACCCGGCACATTTATGTCCGCCTTGTTGCAGTCCAGCTGAACGCTGTACGCCGTGTTCTGAACACCGGCCACCGACTGGCTGTATACACCGGTCAGACGCCACATTTCATCAAACGTCCAGTCAGTGCCGATTTCGACAAAGTTCATGTTGGTCCTGAACGACGTACCACCGGCGTAAAAACTGTTCATCATATAGTTGCTGACCGAAAATTTCCCCTGAGAGTCGTATGTTTCTGTGCCTCCCAGCGTTCCCGGTTCACTCCGCGCCCCCATCCAGGCCGCCTTTACATTCCATTTGTCGGACAGTCTGGCACTGGCCGCCACATCCCACCAGCTGACGGGTATTGATGACCACCCGTCAGCCCAGCTGGAAATGTACACGTAATCGTACCACCCGATAAATGGCACGCCGAAAACCCCGTCCACACCGTTCGGGTAAGTGAAGAACAGCGGCCAGTTGTTCAGTTTGTCGGTATTCCCCCAAAATCCTTCCCATCTTACTACATCACCACCGCCAAACATCTTGATCCCAGTCATATCCTCACTGGCCACAAAACCGTAGGCTGGTGTATTGTTCTGTCTTCCCACCGCCAGCCCCACGCCCAGCAGCTTCCCCTGAACGTAAGCCTGCCGGAACTGCGTGTAGTTATTGCCCGGATCGTCCGGCTCCCCGCCACTATTCTGAACCTGATCCACCCCGCCGAACCACTTGTCGTTGCGCAAGCTGGCAAAATAGGTCCAGTCACCGTTGATCCGGCCGTTTACGTACAACTCGGTCCTCAACATTTTTTCGCTGTTATTCTGGCCGAAATTGGCAGCACCCACATTCAACGGACCAATGGTGAACACAAGTTTCCCCGAATTCCGCGAGGACATCCTCATAC
>JAOAFP010000110.1 GCA_026416215.1 Negativicutes bacterium
GCCGACGCCCGGCGGATATATCCACTGGCGGCTGCCGCGGCACCGGTCACCGGCTACTACAGTGAAAAGTATGGGAAAAGCGGGATAGAAGCGGCGGCCGACCGGTTTTTAACCGGATTTGACAATCCGTGGCGTGATCTGGGACCGGTGGCGGAGTTGCTGGGTCGGAAGCGGGGGGATGATGTCCGGCTGACGATTGACAGCCGCCTGCAGCAGGCGGCTTATCAGGCTCTGGCCGGCCACCGCGGGGCGGTGGTGTTGATCGACGTAAACGGTGGAGGTATCCTGGCTATGGCCAGCCGTCCCACGTTTGATCCGGCAACGGTCGATCAGCAGTGGACATCGCTGACGGCCGGCGATGACGGCAGTTTGCTCAACCGGGCCAGTCAGGGCCTGTATCCTCCGGGATCGGTGGCAAAAATAATCACCCTGACCACGGCGCTGGCTGCCGGACTGGCCACCCCGGCCAGCCGCTACGAGGATACCGGACAGGTGACGATTGGCCGGGACTATGTGCTGCAGAACGATGACCGTGAAGCACTGGGCACGGTCAGTCTGGAAAAGGCCTTCGCCCTGTCCAGCAATACAGTGTTCGCCAGCCTTGGTCTGGCTCTGGGCGACAGCGGTCTGGCCGCCGGCTACCACCGGTTCGGGTTTGACCGGGAGATACCGTTTCCTCTTGCCAATGAACGCCCGCATCTGCCTGATTTTCCGCACCTTACTGATGGAGAGCTGGCCCAGGTTGCCATCGGCCAGGGCAGTCTGTTAGTAACTCCGCTACGCATGGCCATGGCTATTCAGGCTGTCGCCAACCGGGGCACAATGCTGGAACCGCAGATGATCGTCGGGCGGTCATACGACGGCGACGGCGGGTCCGGGCGCCAGCCGGCTGCAGCCTGGCTGGATGTCTGTCCGCCGCAGGTGGCCGGCACGGTGGCGGAAATGATGCGGGCGGTGGTGGAGTACGGTACGGCCCGCTTCCTGGCCGGATATGGCGTGAATATTGCCGGCAAGACCGGGACAGCCCAGAATCCGCACGGTCAGCCGCATTCGTGGTTTGTCGGGTTTGCCCCTTATGACCGGCCGCAGGTGGCGGTGGCAGTGGTGGTTGAAAATGCTGGCTATGGAGCGGAATACGCCGGCCCGGTTGCTGGGCGGTTACTAAAAATGGCCCTCGAGGTAGGAAAATGAGAGAAAATCATGTTTTGGCCGGTCGCTACCAGCTGCTGGAAAAAATCGGCAGCGGCGGTATGGCCGACGTTTTTCACGCCCATGATCTGGTGCTTAAACGCGACGTGGCGATCAAAATATTGAAGAACCAGTTCACTGACGACGCCCAGTTTGTCAACCGGTTCCGGCAGGAGGCGCAGGCGGCAGCCCGTTTGAATCATCCGCATATTGTAGCCATTTATGACGTGGGGCAGCAGGATGGTTGTTACTACATAGTAATGGAGTACGTCGCCGGCGAAACCCTGAAAGATATGATTTCCCGCCGTCGGTCGCTACCGGTAGCCGAAGCTCTGGAGATTACCCTGCAGATTGCACAGGCCCTGCATTTTGCCCACCAGAATGGGTTAGTACACTGCGATATCAAACCTGCCAACATTCTAATTGACCGTTACGGCCGGGTCAGGGTAGCCGACTTCGGCATTGCCCGGGCGGTATCCTCAGCCACTATGGCGCACACCAGCAGTATTGTCGGCTCGGTTCACTACCTGTCGCCCGAACAGGCCAGGGGAAGTTTGGTTGACGCCCGGTCTGACATTTATTCGCTGGGGGTGGCGCTTTACGAAATGCTGAGCGGCAAATTGCCGTTTACCGGCGACAGCGCAGTGGCGATAGCGGTAAAACATCTCCAGGAGGAGCCACGTCCGCTGGCTGACCATGTCCACTTGCCGCAGTTCGTCGAGGCCATTGTCGACCGGGCTCTGACCAAAGACGTGATTTACCGTTATCAGAGCGTGGAGCAGCTGACCGCTGACGCGGAAAAGGCTTTGCAGCTTCTGAGGCAGGGTAAGACCGCAGTGGGGGCTGAGGAACTGCCCACTCAGTTTATTTCCGGTGTCCGCCACAACACCATGGTGATTGACAGGCGGCAATTTAAAAGCCAGAAAACTGCGGCGGCAGGCGTGGAACAGAATGGCGACGGACGGCGGGGAAGATTCAGATGGTTGATTCTGGCCGGACTTTTGCTGCTGTTGCTGGCTGGTTTCGGTACCGGCATGTACTTGGTTTACGGCAACTTCTGGAGTGCCCGGGACGTTGTGGTGCCGGACGTCGTCGGCAAAGATGCCACCACCGCCATCGCCATGCTGCAGAGCGAGAAGCTGAATGCATCGATCAGCGAACAGGTCAACGACAAGGTCAAGCCGGGGTTCGTAATTTCCCAGGACCCGCCGGCCGGCAGCCGTGTTAAGGAACAACGCCGGATAACTTTGTATATCAGCAAAGGAGCTGAGGCTACCTACGTTCCCGATCTGCGTGGACTGGGCAAGGATGAAGCGGTGAATATGCTGACGCAGGCCGGACTATTACTGGGCCGGGTCAGCGAAAGGGAGTCGGCCGGTGACAAGCCGGGCACGGTTATCGATCAGAGCCTGCGGGCCAACAGCCAGACCACCAAGGGTACGACTGTTGATATTGTCATTTCTGCTGCCAGCCGAATGTCAGTGCCTGATTTGCGGGGACTGACGGTTGGCGATGCCCGCCAGAAACTGGAAGGAATGAAGCTGAAACTGGGTAATGTCGACGAAGTACCGGCCGATAGCTATCCGGTTGGCACGGTTGTAACCCAGAAGCCGTTGGCTGGCGGCGAAATCCCGGTGGGTGGCACGGTGGACGTTGCGATCGCCAGGCAGGCTCAGCCCACAGTCAGCCGTCAGACCGTAGTCGTTGTGGATGTGCCGGCCGGTGGAACGGCCCGCCAGACGGTGCAGATAGTTCTGACCGACAACGACGGGCGCAGGGTGGTGTACGATGAGGTCCATAAACCCGGCGATCACATTGAAAAGACTGTGCAGACGGCCGGGACGGGCAAAATACAAGTATTTATCAACGGGACGCTGGTTCAAACCCAGCAGATCTGAATCTGATGCCGGAAGGAGTTGTGATCGGCACCGGCAGCGGATACTACCGGGTTCAGGCTGAGGGCGGAGAACAGTATTTGTGCCGTTTGCCGGGTCGGGTGCGCCGTCAGCGGCAGTCGGTGGTCATTGGCGATCGGGTGGTGTTTCAGGCAACTTCCGAAAACAGCGGTACGATCAGTCAGCGTCGGCTGCGGGTCAGCTATCTGCCCCGGCCGGAAGTAGCCAATGCCGACCAGGTGGTTTGCGTGACCGCCGGGGAGGGACCGGTTTTCGATCATCTTTTTCTCGACCGGTTGCTGGCTGTGGTAAGCCTGGCCGGGCTGCTGCCGCTGATCTGCTGCAACAAGATAGATATTGCCGATCGGCGTCTGGTCGACAGCAGTCTTGACCTGTACCGGCAACTGGGGTACCGCTGTCTGGTTTCATCGGCTGTGACCGGCGAAGGACTGGCAGAACTGACCGCTTGCATGACCGGAAAAATTTCGGTGCTGGCCGGTCAGTCAGGGGTGGGGAAGACCTCACTGCTCAATGCCCTGGCCCCCGGACGGAAGCGGGCCATCGGCGAACTGAGCAAAATCGGCCGCGGCCGGCATACTACCACCGCTTCCTGCCTGCTGGCGGTTGGCAGTGGCTGGGTGGTTGACACCCCGGGATTTAGCCGGCTGGATCTGGCCGGCTACAATTGGCCGGATCTGGCCGGTTGTTTCAGTGAAATCCAGGCAGCTGCCGCCGGTTGCCGCTTCAGTACCTGCAGCCATAGCCACGAGCCGCAGTGTGCGGTCAGAAACGCTGTCGGCAGCAGGATTGCCCCCGCCCGGCTGGCTTCATTTTTGGCGATCAGGGTAGAGTGGGAGAAAAATCGGCAGAAAAGAGGTAAATCGTGAAAAACAGGGTGGCTTTCTCGGTGCTTTCGGCTGATTTCGCGCACATTGCCCGGGATATCGGGACAATGGCCCGGGCCGGAATTGATTTTCTTCATCTCGACATAATGGACGGCCATTTCGTTCCCAACCTGACTTTCGGCTGTAATATGGTGGCGGCGATCAGGAAGTGTTGTTCTCTGCCGCTGGATGTTCACCTGATGGTGGATAATCCGGGGGATTACATAGCTCCGCTGGCTGAAATCGGAGTTGAAATTGTGACCGTGCATTGTGAGGCCGACCGGCACCTCGATCGTCTGCTGCAGGCGATAAAAAAACGGGGGATGAAGGCAGGGGTGGCCCTGAACCCGGCGACACCGGTAGTGGCGGTGGAAAATGTCCTGTACGCTGCCGATCTGGTTTTGGTGATGAGTGTAAACCCCGGCTTTGGCGGCCAGAAATTTATCCCCCGTTCGCTGGAGAAAATAAATGCAGTCGCCAGACTGATCTCCAGCCAGCGTTCGTCGGCGGTGATCGAGGTGGATGGGGGAATAAATCTGACCACCGCCATGGCTGTACGTCAGGCCGGAGCAGGCTATCTGGTCGTTGGTTCAGCCCTGCTGGGGCAGGATGACCTGGCCGGAACTATCCGCCAGCTGCGCGGTGATACAGCTGCAGTTTAGCGTCTAACGGTCTGTGACTGACAGATGATTTTGTCGTTCGGGAGGGCATATGGCGATAAGTAACCGGCCAGAATTAAGTCTGGCGAGAATTCTGATGATGAGTGTCGGATTTTTTGGCATTCAGCATGGTTTTGCCATTCAGTTCGCCAAGATGACGGCACTTTATGAGCAGCTGGGGGCCGAACCAAGTGAGGTACCGTACCTGTGGCTGGCGGCTCCGCTTACCGGCTTCATTATCCAACCGGTCATAGGTTATC
>JAOAFP010000111.1 GCA_026416215.1 Negativicutes bacterium
TAGTTCCACATTATTTTTTTCAGGGTGGTCAAATCCTGGTAGATCAGTACCGGGTCGAACGTCTCCTGCTGCGGCGGAAGCCGCCAGTCGGGGATGCTGTCCATATATCCGGCCGGTAGCAACCGGCGATGGGCAGCAGCATCCCGGCCGGCCGCCAGGCCCCAGACCACCCCCTCCAGCAGGGAAACCGACGCCAGCCGGTTGGCGCCGTGCACGCCAGTGCAGGCCACTTCCCCGGCCGCCCACAGGCCGTCGATGTTGGTCCGCCCGTTCAGATCAACCCTGATCCCGCCGCAGAAATAGTGGGCGGCCGGCACAACCGGGATCGGCTCCCGGCGAATATCGATCCCGGCATTCAGACAGCCGGCAAATATGGTAGGGAACCGTTCAGGCAACCTGTCGCTGCCGATCGGACGGGCATCCAGCCAGACGTAGCCGGCTTCATCTATCTCCATCTCCCGGTAGATCGCCCGGGCCACTTCGTCACGCGGGGCCAGGTCGCGCAAAACCGGCGAATAGTCAGCCATAAAGTAGTGGCCGCGGCGGTTCATCAGCCGCGCCCCTTCCCCCCGCATGGCCTCAGTGATCAGAAACCGCCTGTTGTCGCGGTTGAACAGCACGGTGGGATGGAATTGCACGTACTCGGCATTTATCACTACCGCCCCCACCCGCTCGGCCAGGGCAATGCCGTCGCCCACCGCTCCCGGGCAATTGCTGGTAAAGGTAAACAGCGCCCCCACCCCGCCGGTGGCGATTATCACCGCCCCCGCCAGAATCCTGATCACCTGCCCGCCGGCCGTCAGACAGTAGGCCCCGCTCACCACGGTTGGCTTGTAGCGCTCCTCGATCAGCAGCGAGTGACGGCTATTGGTTATGAGGTCGATAACCGTTGTCGAGGTGAGAACGTCGATACCGGCCTGATTGCTGACGTAACCGGCCAGGCAGCGTTCGATCTCCGCCCCGCTGTAGTCTTTGACGTGCATGATCCGGCGGTGGGAATGGGCTCCTTCGCGGGTAAGGTCATAATCGCCGTCCTGCCGACGGCAAAACGGCACGCCAATCTGCCCGGCCAGGAAAGGCCCGACGATTGGCGTGCCGTTTTTTACGATATGTTCGACCGCCGGGCGGTAGTTCAGGCCGTCCCCGGCCCTGATAATGTCATCGATCAGGGCCTCGGGGCTGTCACCGGGAGCACTGGCAACTATGCCTCCCTGCGCGTGAAAGGTGTTGCAGTCGGTCAGTTCGGCCTGCTTGGTCACAACCACCACTTTCGCCCCCGCAGCTGCCGCGGCAATGGCCGCACACAGGCCGGCCACCCCGCTGCCGACAATCAGCACATCGTAATACAATCTACTCATTTTCTCAGCCGCCCTCGACCATTTCAATCATCCGCTCCAGCGCCGCCCGGGCCGGTCTGAGAAAGGACGGGGAGACAGTGACTTCATACGGCCGCCATGCCTCCCGGTCGCCGCTGGCAACAGCAGCCAGACAGTCGGCCAGCTTGGGCAAGGTGATTTTGGCCATGTTTGCGCAAGTGGAAGGAACAAGGTGGTGAACTTCAATATCTGTCCTCAGCCGCTTCAGCCTCTCGACGAAGTTGGCCTCGGTTCCGACCACCAGCTGGCTTCCGGCCGGCAGGGCATTGAAGTAGTCGAGCAGCTGTTTTGTCGATCCGGCATAATCAGCCTCCCTGACCACCGTTTCCGGGCATTCAGGGTGAACGATAATCCGGGCCTGTGGGTAGTCCTGCCGGGCCCGTTCAACATCAGCCTGTTCGATGCGGTGGTGGACGATGCAAAATCCATCCCAGACGTACAGCCGAGCCTGGCGGTTAACCTGACCGGGATCGGTATGGCGTCCGATCAGGCAGATCTGATCGTCAGTCAGCCCCAGTCGCCGGGCACAGTTCACTGCCAGGTTGCGATCGGGCAGGAAAAATACCCGGTGGCCGCCGGCCAGCAGCCGTCGCAAAATCTGTTCAGCATTCGAACTGGTGCAGCACACCCCGTCGTCAGCCCCGACCGCCGCCTTGGTGGCCAGTGTCGAATTGACGTACAGCAGCGGCCGCGGCCGGACTCCGGAAGCCTCGGTTAACTTATCCATGGCTGTCCGGTACGTTTCAGCATCGATCATTTCGGCCATCGGACAGCCGGCAGCACTGTCGGGGATAAACGCCAGCCGCTGGCCGCCGATCAGCAGCTGGTTGGTCTCAGCCATAAATTTTACCCCGCACATAACCACAAAGTCAGCCGACGACCGGGCAGCCGCCACCGCCAGCCCGTAGCTGTCACCGGTAATATCGGCCAGCCGGAAGATTTCATCATCCTGATAATAGTGGGCCAGCAGTAGCAGCCGGTTACCAAGTTGCCGCCGGTGGCGGCCAATCGCCGCAATGTATTCGCTCATCTACCTCTACCTCATACCCCCGTCGCTCGTCACCGCCGCCAGTCTCTACATCCTTATCTGCAGGGAAAAATCGTGATTGACCACGCTGTGGGTCAGGCGGCCAATCGAAATGTAGTCCACCCCCAGCCGGCTGACCTCGGTCACCCGCTGCTCATCCATATTACCCGAAGCCTCAATTTTTGCCCGTCCCCGGGCAATCGGTACAGACCAGGCAATAGCCTGGTTGTCCATGTTATCCAGCATGACCCAGTCAGCACCGGCCGCCACCGCCTCGGCAACATCGTCCGGGGTCCGGCATTCCACTTCGATTTTGTACATATTGCCCCATTTTGCCCGCACCGCCTCAACCGCCCGCCCAATCGAGCCAACGGCATCGATATGGTTGTCCTTGAGCATCACCATATCGTAGAGGCCCATACGGTGATTATAACCCCCGCCCAGCCGGACGGCGTACTTACTCAGCAACCGGTATCCGGGCAGAGTCTTGCGGGTGTCAAGTATCCTGCAGCTGCTGCCAGGCGCTATTGCCGCCACGCAGCGGGCAGTATAGCTGGCGATTCCGGTTAGAAAACCAAGGATATTGATAGCCGTCCGCTCGGCCGTCAGGATGGCGGTCGTCCGCCCGGCGACCTCGGCGATGACCTCGCCGGCACCGATATTGTCCCCGTCATTCCTGAACCGGGTGATCCTTACATTTGGATCGCGGCGCTGGAAGGCCAGGCAAAACCCCTCCATGCCAGCCAGCACCCCGCGGTCTTTGCTAAGCAGCCGGGCGACACACCGGTGTTCGTAGTCAAACACCGCCAGCACCGAAATATCGCCCACCGTCCCCAAATCCTCAGCAAAACCCTGGTCGATCAGCGACAAAAAACTGCCTGTCAACTCGTACATCGATCCTCACTCCGCAGTTTTTTTATGATGTTGGTGGTGGATCGGCCGGCCACCTCGGGTATCAGGACGGTGCGGCCACCGTACGCTGCCACGACTGGTGCCTCAGGCAGCTGTTCGATCCGGTAATCCCCGCCCTTTACATACCAGTCAGGCTGGATTTTTCTCACCAGGTCAACCGGGGTGTCCTGTTCAAAAATCACCACCGCATCTACCGCTGCCAGCCCAGCCAGCACCTCTGCTCGGTCCTCCTGACCGTTTACCGGCCGCTCCGGACCTTTGAGCCGTCTGACCGAGCTATCGCTGTTCAGTCCGACAATCAGACAGTCCCCCATTTGCCTGGCTGCCTGCAGATAGCGGACGTGTCCGGCGTGAAGGATGTCAAAACAGCCGTTGGTAAACACGACCGACTGCCCCTTCCGGCGACGATCGGCCAGCCAGCAGCCCAGTTGTTCGCAGTCCATGATCTTATCGTTCATTTACCCGGTCACCCGGCCGGCAACCAGGGCCGCCCGCAGCTCAGCGGCCGTGACCGTCGCTGCTCCCCACTTGCGAACTACCACGCCAGCAGCGGCATTGGCAATGACCGCCGCCGCCAGCGGTTCAGCCCCGCTGGCAACCGACAGCATGAACGCCGCAACCATCGTGTCCCCGGCGCCGGTCACATCATAAACTTCACTGACGTTGTGGGCCGGTATGTGATGGATTTCCCCCTCGCCGCCGATCAGGTCCCCCCCGTCCGGTCCCCTGGTGAGCAGCATCATTCCCGCCTTTATCTGGCGAATCAGCCTCAATCCGTCCCCGCTTTCCGCGCCCGGGGTCAGCCTGTCCAGTCCCAGGGCCTTAGCGGTCTCATCCTCGTTTTGTTTGACAAAGTCGGCCCCGAGAAAACTGGCGATGGAATAGCGGGAATCCACCATACACGGCACCCGGCGCAACCGGCTCAGCCCGATTATCCCTTGTCCGACGGCACCAGTCAGCAGGCCGCAGCCGTAATCGCTGAGTATTACGCCATTTACGCCGGCGTTTACCGCCCGGACCGCCGCATCGTTAACTTCCTTTTGCCACATCGCCGGCAGTGGCGTGCGGTCTTCGCGATCGATCCGGACAACCTGCTGCCTGACCGTGGCCTGACCACCGGCGGTTATCCGGGTCTTGCTGACGGTTGGGCGGTCGCTGACGGTCAGCAGCCCGGATGTGTCGGCCCCCAGCTGCTGCAGCCGGTCGCGCAGTTCGCTACCGTAGCTGTCTTCCCCCACCAGGCCGACTACCTTTGCGTTGCCTCCCAGCGACAGAATGCTCTGAACCACATTGGCCGCCCCGCCAGGGAATAGTTTCTCCCGCTCATATTCAAGCACCAGAACCGGCGCCTCCCGTGACACCCGGGCAATCCGCCCGTCGACGTATACATCGGCGATCTGGTCACCTACGACCAGCAGCGAAACGCTGCTGAACCGCTCAATGATCCGTTCAGCTTCCCGTTCGTCGTATTTCATTGATCCCTACCTTCTCGGTCGTCGTCGATTATCACCAGTGCCCCGGCGGCCATGTCGTACCATCCCTGTTTACGCCCGGTG
>JAOAFP010000112.1:0-4531 GCA_026416215.1 Negativicutes bacterium
CTGTCAGGCTGCCGGGGAAGTTCTGGCGGCCATCAGTGGTTGCCAGCGGCAACAGGTTGGGGTTGACCGGTTGATCATCGGCCTGAAGTGCGGCGGCTCTGATGGCTTATCGGGGATCACCGCCAACCCGCTGCTCGGCCTGTTTAGTGAAAGACTTGTCAGTTATGGTGGGGCGGTGGCCATGACCGAAATCCCCGAAATGTTTGGCGCCGAACACATACTGGCCGGGAGAGCGGTAGACGAGGGAATAAGGCATAGGTATCTCAGGCTGGTGGCTGATTTCAGACGTTACTACACTGACCATGGTCTGCCGGTGGATGAGAATCCCTCACCTGGCAACAAACAAGGTGGGATTACGACCTTGGCAGAAAAGTCGCTGGGGTGTGTGAAAAAGGCTGGCAACTGTCAGCTGACCGACGTGCTGCCAGTCGGCGAGCCGGTCAGCCGGCCGGGTCTTTCGGTGGTTGACGGTCCGGGAAACGACATGATCGCTGTAACCAATTTGGCCGCAGCGGGTTGCCAGCTGATTCTGTTCACAACCGGACGGGGGACTCCGCTGGGAACGGTTGTGCCGGTAGTGAAGGTGGCTTCCAATCCTGGTTTGGCCATGCGCAAACCACACTGGATCGATTTTTCGGCCGGAGGGCTGCTGGAGGGTGAGGACTGGTCGGAGCTGGCCGAAAAGTTGTGGCAGGATACACTCGGGTTTTGCAGTGGCCGTCCGGTCAGGGCTGAAGATAATGGCTTTTACGATATAGCCATTTTCAAGACAGGGGTAACGCTGTAACAGCAAAAGTCGTTGCAGTTGGCCGACTGGTAGTCCTGCTTGATAACAATTGGCGGAAAGGTTGGTATCAGAATGAAGGATTGTGCTGGTTTTGTGGAAATGCTGCGCAATAATCCCGTGATACCGGTGGTTGTGGTGAATGGGGTGGAGGAGGCAGTGCTACTGGCCGACTGCCTGTGGGACAACGGTTGCCGAATTATCGAGATAACCTTGCGGACAGAGGCCGGGCTGCCAGCACTGGCTGCGATTAAGAAGAGACATCCAGCAATGGTGGTTGGGGCTGGCACGGTGCGCAGGGTTGAAAGCTTCCGGGATGCCGAACAGGCGGGTGCCGATTTTGTCGTATCACCCGGTTGCGCTCCCGGGCTTCTGGAATACGGGGCAAAATCGGGTGGGGGGTGTGTTCCGGGCGTGATGACGGCCAGCGAAATACTGACGGCAGCAGAATATGGGTTTCCTGTGCTTAAATTTTTCCCGGCATCGTTGGCCGGCGGTATTACGGCCATAAAGACCTACGACTCAGTTTTCCCGGATGTTCTGTTTTGCCCGACCGGGGGGATCAACGGCGAAAACTTCGTCGATTTTCTCAGACTGGACAACGTTGTGGCACTGGGCGGGACTTGGATAGCCACCAGGGAGGAAATTGACATACGTCAATTTGGGGCGATTGCGGCAAAATGGCAGTCATTGGCAAAAATACTGGCGGAGATGTGAAACAATGGCGGATGGGTTATCAGCATCGCCGGCGGCCGTGACGATCCGGCATCCTGATTTCTGTTACCAGAGACAGACACTGCCGATCAGACAAATTCACCTTGGTTTCAGCGCTTTTTTTCGTGCCCATTTGATGTCATACATTGAGGATGCCAACCGATATCTGGCTGCCGGCTGGGGAGTGGCGGTGGTGAAAACCAGGGCAGGAAACGATAGCCAGTTTGACAGCTTTATCCGCCAGCACTGTGTGTACACCCTTGTTGAGACATCACGGCAGGGGGAGGAGTGGTACGCGGTCGGTTCAGTGGTTGAGGCGATTAAATATCCACAGGGTCAGGAACGGCTGTGGCAGCTTTGGGAGAGCGACAAACTTTCGATCGTGTCCATGACCTTAACTGAAAAAGGATACTGTTATGATCTGGGCAACCGTTGCCTGGACTGGGACAATGCTGAACTGGCGGCCGATCTTGAACAACCAGGACGGCCGCGCAGTGCGATCGGCATACTGGTTCACGGTCTGTACCGGCGCTGGCAGCTCAGAAAAAGAGGGATCACCCTGCTTAGCTGCGATAACCTACCTGGGAACGGCCAGGTCCTCAAACAGGCGGTTATTGAGTTTGCCGAACGGATTGACAAGGGTTTTCAGCATTGGATTGAGCAGCAGGTAGCGTTTCCGGACAGCATGGTGGATCGCATTGTCCCGGCCATGGACGAAAACGGACACCGTCGGGTGGCTGGGTTGACCGGGTATGAAGATCCGGCGGCTATAGTTTGCGAAAAATTCAGACAATGGGTGGTGACCGATAATTTCGCCGCTGATCGGCCAGCCTGGGAACAGGTCGGGGCACAGATGGTGTCGGACGTAGCCCCGTATGGAGAAATGAAGCTACGCATGCTGAACGGCAGTCACAGCCTGATTGCTTACACTGGTTACCTGGAGGGAAAAGAAACGGTTGATCGGGCGATGGAAGACCCTGCTTTACGTAAAATGGTTACGGATTTCTGGCGCAACGAGGCGAAGCCCAGCATGGCAAGACGGCATCACCTCGACTATGACCGTTACGCAGACAGTCTGGCTGAACGGTTTGTCAATCCCCAGCTTGGTCACAGAACCTGGCAGATTGCCATGGATGGCTCGAAGAAACTTCCATATCGCTGGCTAAACACCATCCGCGACTTGCTTGAGCTTGGACTCCCCTTTCCCAGTCTATCAAGGGGCATTGCCTGCTGGATCAAATATACAGGGGGGTACGATCTGGCTGGCAACGAGATCGATGTCCGCGATCCCCTGCGTGAAAAATTTGCGGCCATACACCGTTCGTATTTGGGTGACGGAGGGGGCATTCTGGGGAAGTACCTAGGGCTGACCGAGATTTTTGGTGATGATCTCTCTTCGGACCCCAGACTATACCAGGCAGTTCTGCCCCACCTCTTGCCACTTGTTAAGCAGCGGCTTTAGCGAATTATATATTATTAGCAGAGAGGGTAAAAAACGGCGGAAAACAGCAGGGATCGGATTAGACGGGTAGGGGCCGGAATTGACAAAAGAAGAATGACAGTGTACAATTCAGGAGGTGAGATCTGTGTAAGAGGGGTGATTCGGATGATTCCGGAAGTGGCCGACGACAGAAGCAAGTACTTCTCCGGCGTCCCGTCCCCGGTTTACAACATAAACATCACCAACTCACGGACGCTGAAACAGGATCGGGAGATCGATCTTGTTCAGGGGGTGAGGCAGTATATCCGGATAAACCGGGAGAAGTACGAGGAGTTTCTGCAGTCGTTGCAGGAAAAAGAGCGTAACGAAAAGACGGTACGGCAGGAGCAGGAAGACAGAGGGCGCGGTTTGAGGGTAGAAGGTGATGATCGGACCGTTGAAGGCAAACAGGCCGACTATCGTAACGTTCCGAATTCAGTCGACAGATCGCAGCAGGCAGCAGCGGTTGCCGAATACTCAAAGCAGAAGGAGTTAAATCGCGATACCGGAAAGATCAACAACCTGGCCGACGTGGCTTACGGTGTGGCCGGGGTGTGGAGGGTTGACGTTGCGGCCTGACCGGTTGTCGGTCAGTAGTGTACGGTCGTAATATCCCGGGTCTGTGGTTGCAAACCGATGCCAGTCGCAGGCGAAACGGTCCACGTAAGAAACAGAAGCGGTTTCGAGCATGGTGCGGCTTAGGGGTAAGACCTGCCGCCCGAGAGGGCACAACAGGTGGGAGGTTGAAGAACCGCTGTTACCACTTGCGTGTCAAGCCGGGCGAGAGCGGTAGTAGTGGGGGCCCGGAGAGGTCAGGAAGCGAACCCGCCAGCAGGCGAGTGTGGGGGCAAAGACCAGGTCAGCCGGGATTTGGGACAGGGGCGGTCCGTGAGGGCGGCCCCTTTTATTTTTTTCGGTCGCGCGTTTAATGTCTGACTGCGTTTTTGACAGCAAGGGGCTTTTGTGTTATATTTGGCCCTGTAGCTCGGCTACTATGTAAATCCGTTGGGAGGAAAAGTTTTCATGACAGGCAAGGTTAAGTGGTTCAGTGCAGAAAAAGGGTTTGGTTTTATCGAGCAGGAGGGTGGACCGGACGTGTTCGTTCACTTTTCGGCCATTCAGAGCGAAGGTTTTAAGACCCTCCGTGAAGGGGAAGAGGTAGTCTTCGACATCATTGAGGGGGAACGCGGACCGCAGGCGGCTAATGTAACCAGACAATAAGCCAGATAGCTCAGCCCGGCCGGTGGCCGGGCTGAGCTATCTTGATACCGGCTGGCAGGTGACGTGAAACTGCGTTTTGTCTGGAATATACTGCTGAACAGGTTAGGAGGGTGGCAATGGCGATCAATGTCAGAGGCAAGAACGTTGATATCACTCAGTCTCTCAGGGAATATGTCGAGAAGCGCTTGAAGAAAATTGTGAGGTATTTTGACAACGAGGCAGACATTTCAGTCATTCTGGCTGTGGAAAAGGGCCGCCATATTGTCGAGGTGACTGCCAGCGTCAGCGGGGTTTTGTTGCGGGGCGAGGAGTCGACCAGTGACATGTACGCC
>JAOAFP010000112.1:4541-4772 GCA_026416215.1 Negativicutes bacterium
AAAGCAGATTGAAAAATACAAGACCAGGCTTGCGAAAAAATTTCGTGCCGGGGGGAAACAGCCGGTGTCTGACGGTGATATACCGGTGACCGAGACTGACGATGTTGCCGATTTTAAAATTGTCAAAACCAAGCGCTTTGCGATTAAGCCCATGGATGTCAAAGAAGCGGTCATGCAAATGAACCTGATCAATCACGACTTTTATGTGTTTATCAACGCACAGACTGAGAG
>JAOAFP010000113.1 GCA_026416215.1 Negativicutes bacterium
ACCCGATACGACGTGTGTAGTACTCACCGGCAGATGCATGAACGTGGCAACCAAAATGACAAGCGATGAATTCATATCGGCCGAGAAACCGCTGATCGGCACCAGTTTAGATATCTTCCCACCCATTGTCCGGATGATCCGCCAGCCGCCGGTCGCCGTCCCCAGTGCCATCGCTGCCGCCGCCGCCACCTGAACCCAGAGGGGGACGACAAAGCTGCCGATCAGTCCAGCGGCCAGCAGTGACATGGTAATGACACCCATTCCCTTTTGGGCGTCATTGGCGCCGTGGGCAAAAGACATGGCTGCTGCCGCCAGACATTGCATCCGTTTAAAACGCTGATCCAGCCTGGATGGCGGCATCCGCCCGAATAACCGTAGCACAGCTATCATCAACATTGTCCCGCCAAACCAGCTGACAACTGGCGACAGCACCAGCCCGGCCACTATCACGGCAATACCGCTTAAATGAAGAGCCTGCCAGCCTCCGTCCACCAGAGTTGCTCCCACCAGACCGCCAATCAGTGCATGCGACGACGAGCTTGGCAAAGCCAGTCGCCAGGTGGTGAAATTCCAGGCTATTGCACCGATCAGACCGGCGATCACCACAATATTGTCAAGAGAATAGTCCGGCTCGATAATTTCACCGCCAATGGTTTTGGCCACACCGGTACTGGTAAATGCCCCGGCAAAATTGAGCACGGCCGCCATCAATACCGCCGCCCGCGGCGACAGTGCCCTGGTAGACACCGATGTAGCTATGGCATTGGCCGTGTCATTGAAGCCATTAATATAATCAAACAACAGTGCCAGGACGACAATTATAACTATACAGATGCCGGCCTCAGGCATACTTCATAACGACGCCACGTAGCAAATCAGCGATTTTCTCACAATGGGTGATCATCATCTCGATTTTCACCAGCACTTCGCGCAATTTAATAATTTCAATCGGATCAGGGCATTTGGTGAAAAGTCGAGCCAGTTCATGATAGTAAAGCTTGTCCCCTTCCTCTTCCAAGGTAACCACCTTGGCAGTGTTGTCAAGGATTTTCTGGTTATTGCTCCTAATATTTATCAGCCACCCGGTTGCCCGGGCCAATTCCTGGACGCAATCGGCCAGCAGCCGCGACAGTGCGATCGCCCCCTTGAAAGGTTCCTGCAGTTTGTAGGCAATCATCAATTCCACCAGTTCCTGGTTCATGTCCACCAAATCCTCGAACATATTGGCCAGAGCGTAAATGTCCTCCCGGTCGAGTGGGGTGATAAAGGTCTGGTTGAGCCGATCGATTATTTCCTGGCTGGCCTCGTCAGCCTCAGCCTCGATAACGCTCATTTTTTTTTCAGTTTCCGGCGTTACCACCCCAGCCTGAAGAATTTCCCGCAGCAGCAGCACAGCATCCACTGCCGCCTTGGCACTCCGGTCAAAAAGCTGAAAAAATACGTCTTCCTTCGGCTTCAGAAAATTGAACATCGTCTTACCCCGCAATAATTCCGCCTGCAAATCCCGCTCAACACCGATCAGTGATCAGCGGTAAGTTCGCTGGATCAGCACCTCTACCCGCCGGTTTTGCGACCGCCCCTCGACCGTAGCGTTGCTGGCTACCGGCCGGTACTCTCCATAGCCGGCTGCACTGAAGCGCTCCGGCTGCAAACCGGGGTTCTGTTCCAGAATGTATCTCATGAAATTTACCGCCCGACGGGCACTCAGTTCCCAGTTCGACGGGAAATCATAGTTGTTAATCGGCACGTTATCAGTATGTCCAGTAACCTCAACCCGCTGGGGAATCCCTGACAGCAGTGTGGCCAGCTCCTTCCCCAGCTTGCGCCCTTCCGGCCGGATATCGGCCTTACCGGTATCAAACAGTGCATTATCCTTGATCCTAATCAGCAGCCCTTCTGCTGTCATTATACTCTCAATATCACCGCTCAGATTGTTTTTTTGAATATACTCCCTTATCGCCTGCTGGACGTTATTCAGCTGGTTGTTTTCCTGCTGCTGCTGAATCGCCTTGCTGAGCCCGGTGCTACCGGTTATATTTTCCATACTGTCCTTGTTGGTCTCTTTTTCGGTATTTTCTTCATACTGGCGGGCTTTCATCGCGTCAAACACCGCCACGTTGCCGTGGAAAGCACTGATAAATGCCCGAGCCATAAAGTCGATTTTTTTCTGATCGGACTGGGAGACCGCAAACAACACGATAAACAGCGCCAGAAGCAGAGTCAACAAATCGGCATAAGGAATCAGCCAGGTCTCATCCATATGTTCCTCATGGTGGGCGGCATGCTTCTTTTTTTTGGCCATTACTGCTGTTCACCCTTTTTCTTAGCCTCACGGAATGCCGTATACTGCTCCCGCTCCGGAATCGGCAGATACATCAGCAGCTTCGCCTCCAGTGCCACCGGCGAATCACCAGCCTGAAGCGACAATATCCCCTCAAGGTACATCCTTTTGGTAAGAACTTCGTTTTGCGACATAACCTTTAGCTTGTTGGAAAATGGGTGCCACAGAACGTAACCTGAGAAAATACCGAACAGGGTAGCTACAAACGCCGCAGCAATCGCCACTCCCAGGGCTTCGGTGTCGGCCATGTTGCTCAGTGCAGCAATCAAACCTACCACCGCTCCCAGCACACCCAGGGTGGGGGCATAGGATCCGGCCTGACTGAATACCGTTGCTCCCCGACGGTGTCGTTCCTCCATCATATGAATCTCGTTTTCCAGCACGTCGTGGACAAATTCGGGGTCCATGCCATCGATGATCATCCTTAACCCCTCGCGCAAATACGGCTCACTCAGTTCCTCCGCCTTGCTCTCTAGGGCCAGAATGCCCTCGCGACGGGCAATCTGAGCCAGATCGGCGAAGGTATCGACAATCTCCACCCTGTTCATCGCCGGCTGCTTGAAAATGACCTTTTTGAACAATTTGGGCCAGTTTTTGATTTCAGTCATGGTGAAGGCATTGCAGACGGCGGCAAAAGTTCCTACAAAGATAATAAGGATGGCCGCCGGGTTAACCAGGGCAACCGGACTTACCCCCTTTATCACCATGCCGACGCCGACACCGATGATTGCCGCAATTATGCCGATTATTGTTGATAATTCCAACCGTGCCCCCTCCTATACCGCAAGCTGAACTGCACCAGCCCTTATTGGCTTCCCCCAGCCTGTTCAATGGCCCTGGCAACCTTGGCCGCCACCCCAGGAATTTTGTGCTCCGGCACGGCACAGACCGCAATTCGAACGCCCTTTGCCAAAGGCACGCAGAAAATGTTTTCCTGGTTTAACAAGGCACACGCCCGGTCAGGATCCCTGGCCGGCACAGTAATGAAAAATCCGGCAAAATAGGGAAGAATATTAAGTGAGCACTGTTCTGCCTCGCCGACCAATTTGTTGGCCCTTCTCCTGATAAGTTGGTAGAGTTCTTCCCTCTCCCGGTCTGCCCGGGCAACCAGCTCTTTATCGCGGTAAATGTCAGCCAGAAGCCGCATGCATCCCCGGTTGATATTCGACCAGGTCGAACGCCCGGTTATCTGCATCGCCGTACAGAACTCGTCAATAACTTCTTTTTGCGACGAAAGGGCAATAATCGCCCCGGTGCGCTGTCCGTACATGGTAAATCCTTTGGACATGCTGAAGGCGAAAAGGATCAGAACATTGGCCGGCAAACCAGAAAACTTGGTCATAAACTTCCGGCTGGCATTTTTTTCCCCGGCGTAGTCAATGTAGGCTATGTCAACCATAAGGGTTAACCTTTTTCCGGTTTTGGCCGTCTGCCTCAGAATGTCAATCACACTGTCCCACTCACTGTCGCTCAGGCTGTAACCGGTCGGATTGTGGGCCGGGGTGTTTAGAATAACTAGCAGGCTTTCCTGCTGATTCAGCAGTAGATGGACCTTCTCGGCGAACGACCGGCTGTCAAACCGGTTGTCGCCGGTGAAAAACCTGAAAGTCTCCAGCCGGCGGTTTGGTTCCACCGTCATTATCCGGTACGGACTCCAGAACCAATCATGGGTCAGAACAGCATCACCGGATTCGGAATAGTTCCAGATCGCATTGTGCAGCGCTCCTGACCCCCCGGAAGTTGCCACCCCGTCAATATATCCGTCAGGGCGACAGCCGGCAAACGTTGCCTTCTGAGCGGCGGCAATAAAATCCGGCAACCCGGCTACCGGAGCGTAGTTAACAATCTCGCTCATATCCAGAGCACGAAACATTTCCTCGACCACCGGAAGACAGGCCAGTCGTTCCTGCTCGTCGTAGATAGACCCTAGCGTTGCGTTGACAACCTTCTCGCGTCCCAGCTGGGCAATTGCCCGATTGGCCGCGCCGCTGGCAGCAAAAATTTTGTCGTTGACCTGTTTGCCCTGCATATGAGTTGCAACCATCATCACATTGTTCCTCCCACTACATTCTCAATATCGGCGAACCGACCGGCTGCCCATCAGGTGTCTATTCAACTTGTACAGGCAAATATCCTGTCGCTTCAACCAACCATTATTCTGTAACCGGCTCTGAACTCATCATCTACCT
>JAOAFP010000114.1 GCA_026416215.1 Negativicutes bacterium
GTGGGAATGGTATAGCTGCCAGCCTTGGCTGTGCGGGTTTAACTATATACCGCGGACGGCTGTAAACTGGACGGATTTCTGGCAGGAAGAGGGTTTTGCCGAAGATATAGTCAGGCAGGAATTGGGCTGGGCCAAAGCGATCGGCTTCAACGCACTGAGAACCAACCTGCAGTTTTGGGTGTGGCGGAGGGACGGGGCGAAATACCTGCAGAGAATCAGCCGTTTTCTTCAAATTGCCGAAGACAGTGGCCTGAAGTCTGTGTTCTGCCTGTTTGACGACTGTGCCTTTTCTGGGGACGAGCCATTTTGGGGCCGACAAAAGCCTCCGCGGCCCATGGTTCACAACAGTCAGGCAGCGGCCAGTCCCGGCCGTGGAGTCGTGTGCGACAGAAGATTCTGGCCTGAACTCAGAGATTACGTCGGGGAGGTCGTGGGTCATTTTGCCGACGATCAGAGGGTTTTGGTCTGGGATTTGTACAACGAGCCGGGCAACAGAGGGATATTTGTCAGCGAAACAGAGGAAGCATTCTATAGCGAGCGGCTGGAATATTACGCCGGACAGCTGTTAACGGAGGTGTTTGGCTGGGCTCGCCGGGCCAACCCCTCCCAGCCCCTAACCACCGGAGGCTGGCGGGTGAACCGTGCGGAGAATTTCTCCCCCAGGACCGATGCCTTCGTTCACCCCATCGACCGCTGGGCACTTGCCAATTCGGATGTAATAAGCTTTCACGCCTACTGTCGGCTGGATCAGATGCGTGCCCTGGTCGAAGAGCTGAAGGGTTACAGCCGTCCGTTGCTGTGCACCGAATGGCTGGCCCGGCACATAGGTTGCACGTTTGGCGACATCGTCCGCTATTTTGCCGGCGAACGCATCGGTTGCTTCCAGTGGGGGCTGGTCAACGGACTCACCCAGACCCACCTGCCCTGGCCGGGGGTCAGGAAAGACAATCCGGCAGGATGGGACAGGGTTTGGTTCCACGATTTTCTCCGGCCCGACGGGTCGGCGTATTCCGGGGAAGAGGCAGCAACTCTCAGCCAGCTGCGTTGCGAATTGTCGGGGGAGGGTTGACGGCCGTCATTGCTGCTGCCGGGGGCAATTATGGAAAAATTTTCTCTGATTCTTGAACGGAAATTGCTGCCGGTGGCCGGCTGGGTTTCCGAACAGAAGCACCTGCGGGCGGTCCGCGACGGGGGGCTGGCCATTTTGCCGCTGTTGCTGGTGGGCTCGCTGTTTTTAATCACCGCCAATCCGCCGCTGGAACAGCTGGCCGGGCTTACCCGGCCCTACGCCGGGGAATTCCGGGCGGTTATCAACGCCACCTTTGGCATAATGGGGCTGCTGTCGGCCTTTGTCATCCCCTGGTCGCTGGCCGGGGCGTACGGGCTGGACGCGGTGGCGGCCGGGGTGGTGAGTGTCAGCGCGTTTTTTGCTGTCCTGCCGGGAGGGGGAGAGGGCGGGGTGCCGTTCTCCCATCTGGGCGGCCGGGGGTTTTTCCTGGCGATGATAGTGGGGTTTTACACGGTGGCGGTGATCAAATTTTTTGTCCGGCGGCAGCTGGTCATCCGCCTGCCGGACAACGTGCCTCCGGCCGTTGCCCGATCGTTTGCCGCGCTAATCCCGGCTTTCTGCGTGCTGGGCGGAGTGTGGCTGGTCAACCGGCTGCTGCACGGTCAGGGGCACACCGTACCGTCGATGGTGGAGCAACTGATCACCGTTCCCCTCCTCAGTTTGGGCAGCTCGTTTGCCTCGGTGCTGGTGGCTGAGTTCATAATGCAGTTTCTCTGGAGCTTTGGCATTCACGGGGAAATGCTGGTGATGGGGGTGATGGGGCCGATCTGGAACGTATTCTCTCAGGAAAACGCTCTGGCCAAGATGGCCGGCTTGCCCTTGCCCCACGTCATAACAACCCAGTTTACTGAGGTATTCGTGTTGACCGGGGGCTCGGGGATGACCTTACCGCTGGCCGTGCTGTTGCTTTGGCGGGCCAGGTCCACCCATCTTAAACTGATCGGCCGTACCGCCATCTGGCCGGGCATTTTCAACATCAATGAGCCGATAATTTTCGGCCTGCCGATCATTCTCAACCCGGTTATGATAATACCGTTCATCATCTGTCCGCTGGCCGCTTCCTGTACCACCTACCTGGCTATGGCCAGCGGCCTGGTCAGCCCGACTTATGCCGACGCCCCCGGCATGCCGGTGTTTCTCAACGGGTTCTTTGCCACCGGTGACTGGCGGGCGGTGGTGCTGCAACTGGTCAATTTCGTAATGTGCGGGCTGATCTACTACCCGTTCTTCCGCACCGTTGACGGGCAGAGGCTGAGAGAGGAAGCGGTCGGTGGCGGAGAGCCAGGGTAATGTGGGAAAATATCGCGCTGACCGGCCGCTGGCTGGCTGACGGCCACGACCGGCTGCTGGGCTGGGGATGCGGTTATCTGACTGTAAATTTTTGTGCCGACAGCCTGACGATGCGGGTGGACGACCGGCCGGACGTGTACTGGCAGTACCGGCTGGACGGCGGATGCTGGCACCGGCACAACTTTTTCACTGGCGGCGACCTGTTGGTGACCGGCGAGGGCGAGGTTTGCCAGCTGCAGCTGTTCCGGCGCAGCGAGGGGGTGCTCGGCACCAGCCGCTTGCGCCCGCCGCAGCTGGCGGCCGGCGGCCGGCTGTTGCCGGTGACGGTTGCCAACCGGCCGTTCATTGAATTTGTCGGCGATTCAATTACCGCCGGATTCCGAAACAGCGGTCCCGGCTGGGAAGATCAGGACAGCTGGCACTCGTATGCCGGATTTCTGGCCAGGATGCTGGATGCCGACTGGGCGACGGTGGCTGTATCCGGGGTGGGAGTGGTCAGGAATTACGCCGAGGAGCGGCCGTGGACGGCCGTCCACCTTGCTGACTATTACTGCCGGGCTTTGCCCGACGACCGCACCAGGTTGTGGCAGACCGACCGCCCGGCCGACCTGGTGGTGCTGGCGGTTGGCACCAACGATTTTTCCTGCGGCGACCAGCCGGCGGCTGAAGAATTTGTGGCCGGCTACGTCCGGCTGATTGACCGGGTGCGGAGGCTACAGCCCGACGCACACGTCGCGGTGACCGAACCGCTGCCGGCCTGGGCCGGCGACATCTGCCGGCCGTGGCTGGAAAATATGGTGGCTGAACGCCGGCGTCACGACCGCCGCCTGCTGTTTGTGCCGGTCAATCACCGGGGGCCGTTGCTTACAGCCGGTGACTTCGTCGACGGCGACACCCACCCCGGCGTGGGCGGGGGGAGAAAGTTTGCCGAATTTCTGGCCGGGCGGCTGGAAAGGGTGCTGAGGCAGGCCGGAACTGACCGGTGATCGGCAGAAGGCGCCAGGCCGGCAAGGTGGCGGGCCTGGTGGTCAGGCTTTCCCGCCGGCGGGTCCGGACCTGAAGCGGCCGGTGGGACAAAGGCGACGCCCCCGGGGAGTGCAACCCGGGGGCGTCGCCTTTGTTGCTGCGGGATGGTTAAGGAGTGGTGCGGGAAGCCGGGGGAGTGTCTCCGGCGGCCGGTTTCGGCCCGTCCACCGTGCGCAGGGTGCCGGGCGGGGCCAGGTGACGGTACCAGAAGTAATACAGGCCTATCAGCGAGATGATAAAAATCACGGCGCTTACTGCGGCTGACAGCCACTCCTTGACCATCAGCTGGAGAGGGATGAGGTTGAGGGTGGTAACCCAGGCCAGACCAAAGGGGATGGCCAAAATGTCGTTGCGGTGTTCCCTGGCCAGAGCCTGGCGGGTTGCGGCCGGCAGCAGGCTGGAGTAGGGTTTCCAGAAGCCGAAGGGCATTGTCCGGCAGTAGAAGTTTTTCAGCACTTCGTGGTCGGTGGGCGGGGTGAGGTAGGTGCCGGCAATGCTGGCCGTCAGGCTGATGGCGAGGATGTAAACAAACTGGCTGAATTCGTCCAGCTGGGGGAAGAAGGTGCGCTGCAGCACGGCCGCCACCAGGCCGGCCAGCATGCTGGCTGCGAACCCGCCGCCGTTGAACCGCCACCAGTACCAGCGCAAAAAATAGGCTGCACCGGTGCCGGCCACCAGTCCGCTGGTGATCCACGACCAAATATCATTGATGGTTTGAGCATAAAAGGCCATCCAGAAGCTCACCGCGAACACCAGGGCTCCGAACAGCCAGCTGACGTAGATCAGCTCGCGGGTGCCGGCCCGCCGGCGCAGGTAACCCTGGTAGAGGTCGCGGGTGAAAAAGCTGGTGGCGACGTTGACGGTGGAATTGAAGGTGGACATGGCCGCCGCCAGCATGGCGACGATGATCAGACCGCGTACGCCGGTGGGAGTGGAGCTGAGCAGGACGGTCGGCAGAACCCGTTCCGGGTATACTGTGCCGTGGTAGCTGACCAGGGGCAGTTTATTCTGCCAGTCTGCACCGAGCACGGCGCGCAGTTTGTCGGGCAGGTCACCGAACAGGTGGGGCTGGTTGATAATTGCCGCCAGCCCATCATACCACTGGTTTTCGCTGATACCGCCGTGGGCTGCGTAGTACTGGTG
>JAOAFP010000115.1 GCA_026416215.1 Negativicutes bacterium
TAAGAGACAGGACCATCGACAGGCAGTCCCGGTCGTCGGCTGCCCTGAAATGGGCTACCCCGGAAACCGCGTTGTGAGTGTATGCCCCGCCCAGCTCCTCCTGGCTGATCTCCTCGGCCGTAACCGCCTTGATAACATCCGGACCGGTTATGAACATTTTGCTGGTCTGGTCAACCATAAACACAAAGTCGGTAATCGCCGGGGAGTATACTGCTCCCCCGGCACACGGGCCCATTATAACGGAAATCTGGGGGATGACACCAGACGCTATGGTGTTGCGGTAAAAGATTTTGCCAAAACCGGACAGAGCATCAACAGCTTCGTGAATTCTCGCTCCGCCCGAATCGTTTATGCCGATCAGCGGTGCCCCCATTTTCAGGGCCAGGTCCTGGACCTTGACGATTTTGTTGGCATGATATTCGCCAAGCGATCCGCCGGCTACAGTAAAATCCTGGGCAAACACGTATACCAGCCGGCCATTTACCGTACCATATCCGGTCACCACCCCGTCGGCCGGCAGTTTTTTCTTATCCATGCCAAAGTTGTGACAACGGTGGACAACAAACTGATCCAGTTCAATGAATGAGCCGGGATCCAGCAGCAATCCTATGCGTTCCCTGGCGGTGAGCTTTCCCTGGCCATGTTGTTTTTCGACCGCCCTGGCGCCGCCACCCTGCAGAATAGCTGCCTGACGGCTCTTAAGCTCGCTAATCTTTTCCTGTACGCTCACAAACCACTCCCCCTTAGCTATGACGTTCTGACAGTTCCAGCAATATTCCCCCGGTTGACTTAGGATGGACAAAGGCAATTCGCGCTCCGCCGGCCCCGTAGCGCGGGGTTTCATCGATCATCCTCACCCCCCGGGCTTTAAGGTCGGCAATGGCCTGTTCAATGTTGTCCACCCGCAGGGCGATATGCTGAATTCCTTCACCTTTTTTCTCAATGAATTTAGCAATCGGCCCGTCATCAGACGTTGACTCGAGCAGTTCAATTTCGCTGTCGCCGCAGGGCAGAAAGCATACCCTGACTTTCTGTTCCTCGACAACCTCCTCGCCGCCGTCCCGAAGTCCCAGCATTCCGGTGTAGAATTTTTTGGCCTCGGCCAGGTTCCTGACTGCAATTCCGACATGATCAACCCGGCTTACGTTAAACACACTTATCACTCCTTGTTTTTATATTCTGTCCGCCTCGACGCCCGGTCAGACCGCTGCAGCCGGTTTCTAACAGGAAACCATCCGCAAAACTTCGTCGACTGTGGTCAGGCCAGCCAAGGCTTTGTTGACGCCATCCCTCAGAATCGGCACCATTATCCCTTCCTCGGTGGCTGCCCTCATAATATCAGCCGCCAGCAAGTTTGAACAGATCATTTTCTGCAGACGGTCGGTAATCGGCAAGATTTCATGGATGGCAATCCGACCAGCATAACCGGTGCCGCTGCACGACGGGCAGCCGGCACCGCGGTACAGCACGGTTCCTTCGGCTTGCCCGAAGGACGACAGTAATTCCCACTGGACATCATCACCGGTCAGGCGGTACTCCTGACGGCATTCGGGGCAAATCTTCCGCACCAGTCGCTGGGACACAACGCCTACCACAGCGGTTGATACAAGAAATGGCTCAACTCCCATATCAATCAGGCGGGTGACAACCGAAGCAGCATCATTGGCATGAACGGTACTGAGGACAAAATGGCCGGTTAATGCCGCCCGCAGGGCTATATCCGCAGTTTCCCGGTCGCGGATCTCGCCGATCATCACCACGTTGGGATCCTGCCGGAGAATGGCCCGCAAGGCTTTGGCAAAGGTCAGACCGGCCGCCACGTTAACATTGACCTGGTTGATGCCATCAATCTGAAACTCAACCGGATCCTCAACGGTGACAAAGTTTTTTCCCTCACAGTTCAGTTGGTTGATGGTGGCGTACATGGTGGTCGATTTGCCGGAACCGGTCGGGCCGGTTACCAAAAGCATGCCGTGGGCCCGGCTGATCAGCCGCTGATATAGTTGCTGGTTAAAATCAGAAAAACCCATTTTCCCAAGATCGAAAATTGCCCCCGCCCTGTCCTGCACGCGCACGACAATTTTTTCGCCGAGCACGGTGGGCAACGTGGAAACGCGAAAATCAACATCCCGATCGCCAATAATCTGCTTAAAACGTCCGTCCTGCGGAATTCGCCGCTCAGCGATGTTGAGATCGGAAAGAATTTTGATCCGCGATATCACTGCCGACGCCACGTCAGAGCTGTACGATCCGACTGTACGCAACACCCCGTCGACCCGCAGCCTGACTCTAAGCTCGCTTTGCAGCGGTTCAAAGTGTATGTCGCTGGCACGGGCAGCAACTGCCTGCTCAAAGGTTTTAGCGACGATTTCAGTAGCCGATCCGTCATCGGCCGCCGTCTTTTTGACCGGTCTGCGTTCAGATGGGTCGACGGTATTTTGCCGCCGATCTGAGGGCGCCGCCCAGACCGGCACCCAATCCCGGTATTTTCCCCGGAAGTTTGGTGTTCATAAACATTCTCCCTGCCGATCAGTATCCTGCTATTCGTCCGTCCGGGACTGACAGTCCGCCAGTACAAACTTTTCCAGCCAGCGGTTGAGCTTGGTGGTGAAAAATTCGCGCCCGGACATCGGGTCAACCCTTATCGTGTAAAATCCGCAGATTTTTCCGCACAGTACATCGGTTAAAATCTGATCGCCGATGATAGCTATCTGCTGCCGTTGGAGCCCCAGCAGGCGCTGTAGGTTCATGGCCGAAAACGGTAGTGGTTTAAATGCCCTTATGGTAAAGGGACAAAGTGGACGGGCAATGTTATCCGGCAACGGCAGACGTCGCGACGAATGCCAGGCATTGGACAGGAAAGCCAGCTTCCCGCCGTAACCACGCCAAGTTTCAAGCCAAAGCAGATGCGCAGGGGGGATTACCGATTTCCCCCAGGGGACCAGAGTGTTGTCAACGTCTATTATCAATCCACGTATTCCCATATGCCAGAGACGGTCGACACTGACATCGGACAGCCTGCGGGCACGAAGGGCCGGCCGGAGAAAATTCAACATATTTACTTTCTTCGACAACGGAGGCCCAAATCCTTCAGACGGTTAACTGGGATGGCCTGTCGGGTTACCGGCATGGTTGTTGCCAAATTATAAAAGTTGTGCTATCATTCGGTGACAGTAACCGGCAAGGAGGTGATAAGATGCCCAACAAGCTCTCATCGGTTAAAAGTGTGCGCCTCGATGAAAAACGCCGGGTCCGCAACCACGCGATTAAATCGGGAGTTCGCACTGCCATACGCAAGGCACGCGAGGCGGTTGCCGAACAATCTGATAGCACCGGCAAACAACTTGCCATCGCTGCTAGCAAAATCGACAAGGCTGCCGCCAAAGGCGTGCTGCACAGAAATGCAGCAGCCCGGAAGAAGTCCAGACTGGCCAAGCTGTTCAACAAAAGTCAGCAGGTCCTGGAATAGAGTGCAGGGACGGGTGAAATGAAAAGGCTGTCGGGAGCCAGTAATCCCGGCAGCCTTTTTTGTTTTGTCTGTTGCCCTACTCCCGTCACTGGTCGACAATCACCTGACCCCGTTTGAGCACCATAGCTACCCGGTTAAGCCCGGTATCGTAGATCAACCGACGGTAATCATCGACAGCCAGCACTACCAGATCGGCCATTTTGCCAGGCTCAATACTGCCAACGCTGTCACCTCTCCCCACGGCAAATGCGGCGTTGATCGTAAGGGCGATAATAGTCTCTTCGATAGTCATGCCCATATTAATACAGCTCAGGGCAATCAACAGCGGTATCGAGCAGGTCGGACAGCTGCCGGGGTTAAAATCGCTGGCCACTGCTACCGGAAGCCCGCTGTCGATCATCAGCCTTGCCGGCGCGTATTTTTCCCGGAGAATAAACGCGGTGGCCGGTAGCAATACAGCCACGGTACCAGATTTCCTCAGCATTTCGATATCTGTCCGGTCAGCCTGCAAAAGGTGGTCGGCCGATACCGCCCCGAGCTCGGCTGCAAGCCGGGCTCCACCGCTGCGGGCAATTTCCTCGGCGTGAATTTTAAGGTCAAAACCCATCTTTTTGGCAGCCAGAAGAAATCGGCGCGACAGTTCAGCGTTGAAAATCCCCTCCTCGCAGAATATGTCCACGAATTTGGCCAGGTCCGACTGGGCAATCCTGGGCAACATACACTCAATCTGCCACCCGATAAACTGTTCGGGTCTCCCCCTGTATTCTGCCGGGACGGCGTGAGCCCCCATATAGGTGGGTATTACTTCCAGCGGCTGAAGGCCGTTTAATGACTGGACAACCTGCAGTTGTTTCAGTTCGGTCTCATCGTCCAGACCGTAACCGCTTTTGGCCTCAACCGTGGTTACGCCGAACCTGACCATCTCCGCCAGTCGCC
>JAOAFP010000013.1 GCA_026416215.1 Negativicutes bacterium
GGGTAAGGCAGTCGGGCTGCTGGCCGATCAGGATCCGGGCCGGGCCCAGAAGGGCGGGGTGTTTGTGCCGTTTTTCGGCCGGTGGTCGCTGACCTCGGCCGGGGTCTCGTTTTTGGCCCGGACGACCGGGGCGGCGGTTGTTCCGGTGTTTATAACCAGGTGTGGCCGGATGCGTCACCGGGTTGAGTTTATGGCACCGCTGGAGTTTTCCGCCGGCGAATATAATGAGGAGGCAGCTGTCGCCGATATGCTGCTGGTCAACCGGGTGCTGGAACGGTGGATAAGCGAACACCCCGGGGAATGGTTCTGGTTGCATAACCGCTGGAAAAGCGGCGGGCGGCCTGTTGAAACCGGCGGCAGGATGACGGGAACAGTCGGGGAAAATGGCGAAAATGGGAAAAACGAACCAACAGACAATTGGCGGTGAATTCGTCGTCGAGGGGGTGGGCCTCCATTCGGGATTGGCGGCCCGGGCCAAGTTTCGGCCGGACTTGCCCAACCGGGGAATTGTTTTTGTCCGGACCGACCTCGATGGCTGCCCGGAAGTGCCGGCCCGGGCTGAAAACGTTCTGTCGGCGGTGCGGGCCACCCGGCTGAGGCACGGCATGGCCGAGGTCCATACCGTCGAGCATATCCTGGCGGCGCTGCGGGCGATGAATATCGACAACTGTTGCATAGAGCTGACCGGGATCGAGCCGCCGGTTCTTGATGGCAGTGCCTGGCCGTTTGTCGAACTGATCAGGCAGGCGGGAGTGGTGGAACAGCCGGCCGAACGGCGGGTTATCAGGGTGAGCAGGCCGTACTGTGTTAGGGATGACGACAAGTTTGTCAGCATATTGCCCTACGACGGGTTGCGGGTGTCGTTCACTTCTGAGAATAGTCATCCGCAACTGCGGCTGCAGTACGGAGATTACGAAATCACCCCCGAGATTTTTGCCCGGGAGATCGCGGCTGCCCGTACCGTAGGATTTATGCATGAGCTGGAGATGTTAAAATCGCTGGGTATGGCTATGGGCGGAAGTCTGGACAACGCCCAGGTTTACGATGAGCGGGGGAATGTGAATCCGCTCAGGTACGGCGATGAGCTGGTGCGGCACAAAATTCTCGATGTGGTGGGTGACATGGCTCTGCTCGGACATGTGCACGGGCATATTGTGGCCTATAAGTCAGGACACGCCCTCAATACCAGACTGGCGCAGGAGATTGCGGCCGACCTGAAAAAGGGCGAGGGCAGGGGGGTGGACGAGTTGCGATTGCCGTTAACCGTGGGAGATATTCAGGAGGTGATCCCCCACCGCTATCCGTTTCTGCTGGTTGACAAGATTATCGAGATGGAGCCTATGAAGAGGGCGGTGGGCATCAAAAACGTCACGGTCAACGAAAGTTTTTTCGCCGGACATTTTCCCGGCCAGCCGGTCATGCCGGGGGTGCTGCTGCTGGAAGCTATGGCTCAGGTAGGTGGGGTGGCGATGCTTTATCCGCGGGAAAACCGCGGCCGGATCGCCTATTTTGCCGGCATGGACAATGTCAGATTCCGCCGTCCGGTTATCCCGGGGGACCAGCTGCGGATGGAGGCGGTTCTGGTTAAGCACCGCGGATTGATGGGCAAGGTAAAAACGGTTGCCACGGTGGATGATGCTGTGGTGGCCGAGGCCGAGTTTTTGTTTTCCCTGTCGAAAGAAAAGCGATAAAAGGAGACGGTATTGTGGATAGCAAAGTGGTTCCGCTCCGGCGCATTCATGACAGTGCGGTCATCCATGCGTCGGCCAGACTTGGTGTTGACGTGTGCGTCGGACCGTATGCTGTGATCGGGGAGAATGCGGTGATCGGTGACCACTGCGAGATCATGGCCCATGCCGTTATCGAGGCTAACACGGTGATGGGGAACGGCAATAAGGTGTTCCCCGGGGCGGTGATCGGAGCTGAGCCGCAGGATCTGAAGTTCCGCGGCGAGAGCAGTTGTGTGGTGATCGGAGACAACAACCGTTTTCGCGAGTGCATGACCGTTAACCGGGCCACCGGCGAAGGGGGCAAAACCATTATCGGTTCCGGCTGTCTGTTTATGGCCTATACCCACGTGGCCCACAATTGCCTAATCGGTAACAATGTGGTCCTGGCCAATTCGGTGGCACTGGCCGGACATATTGAGGTGGACGACCGGGTGGTGATCGGCGGGCTGGCCGGGGTGCACCAGTTCGTTAAAATCGGCCGCAATGCCATGATCGGCGGGGCGTCAAAGGTGGTGCACGATGTGCCGCCGTTTGTAATCGCCGACGGCCGGCCGGCCAAGGTGTGCGGGCTGAACAGTGTTGGCCTGTCGCGGGCTGGTATGTCGCGCGATGTCCGGCAGCAGATCAAGCAGGCCTACAAAATCCTCTACCGTTCCGGTCTGTCCCTGTCCGAGGCAATCGCCGTGATGGAGCAGGAACTGGAAATGATCGAGGAGATCGAGCAAATGCTGCGCTTCCTGCGCAATGCCGAGCGGGGGATATGCCGGGAGCGCCGTGACAGTGACGAGGATGGCGGCGATAATTAGCAAAATCAGAAAAATCGGCCTATTGGCCGGTTTTTTGTGGCACCGCCGGGTCTGTCAGCTCAGCCGGCTGCCGGGTGGCGACGTGATCGGCCTGCTGGCCGGGGTTGGGCAATTGCCGGTGGAGTTTGTGCGCGCTGTTCACGACCGGGGACTGAAAGTGGCGGTGGTGGCTGGGGTGCCGGGAGTGGATGAGCGACTGGCCGCTGTTGCCGACTATTACTGCCAGCGTTCGTTCGGCGAATTT
The DNA here is from genome assembly GCA_026416215.1 of Negativicutes bacterium. Classification (GTDB taxonomy): domain Bacteria; phylum Bacillota; class Negativicutes; order SKW292; family SKW292; genus SKW292. The sequence continues at coordinate 2,781 of JAOAFP010000013.1, forward strand.
CAGGGGGTGGTGGACTTTCTTCACGGCTGCCGGGTGAGATGGCTGACTATGCTCGGCAAGGTCGACAAGAAGCTGCTGTTTGCCGTCGACGCCCGTTACGACCGGCGATTCGCCGCTGTGCTGGACAGCCTGCCCGACCGGGCTGACGATACTCTCACCCTGGGGTTTGTCCGCGAACTGCGGCGGGAGGGGATCTTGGTCCTTGACCAGACGCTGGCCCTGGCCGATTTGTTTGTACCGGCCGGGCTGGTGGCCGGCCGGCCGCCGACGGCAGGGGAACGGGATGATATGGTATTTGCCCTGCGGATGGCCCGGGCCATCGGCCGGCTGGACATCGGCCAGACGGTGGTGGTGAAAAACCGGGCGGTGATGGCGGTCGAGGCTATTGAAGGCACCGACGCCTGTATCCGCCGGTCGCGGGCGGTGAGCAACGGTGGAACGGTGGTGGGTAAGGCGGCCAAACCCCAGCAGGACCGCCGGTTTGACGTTCCGACGGTGGGACCGGAAACATTGCGGGCGATGGTTGACGGAGGAGCTACTGCCCTGGTAATTGAAGCCGGGCAGACTCTGCTGGTCGATCGGCAACAGGTCAGGCAGATGGCTGTCCGGCACGATCTGTCGGTAATGGCGATGACATGAACCCCGCACGGCCAGTTTCAGCCCCGCCCACCATCCTGATCAGTGCCGGCGAAGCGTCCGGCGATATGCACGGCGCAGCGCTGGCCGCCGAGTTGCGCCGTCGGGCCCCGGAGCTGCGGCTGATCGGAATGGGCGGCGAACGGATGCGCCGGGCCGGGGTGGAGATTTACTACCCGGTCGAACGGCTGGGATTCATGGGTCTGGTGGAGGTTGTGAAAAGGTTGCCGCAGCTGTGGCGGCTGCGGCGGCTGGTTCGCTCGGTGATCAGCCGGGAACGGCCGGCAGTGGTGGTGCTGGTTGACTATCCGGGGTTCAATATGATGCTGGCGGCTTGGGCCAGACAGCTGGGACTGAAGACGGTCTTCTACATCAGTCCGTCGGTCTGGGCCTGGAATCGCCGGCGGGCCTGGAAAATCGCCCGGACGGCCGATCTGGTCACTGCCCTGTTCCCGTTTGAGGCTGAAGTTTACCGTGAAGCGGGGGCGAAGGTGGAATTTATCGGCCACCCCCTGCTCGACATCGTCAGCTGTGCCACCGACCGGTCCGCCGCCAAAATCAGGCTGGGATGGTCGGAAGACGACCAGGTGGTGATGTTGCTGCCGGGCAGCCGGCAACAGGAGGTGGAGCGGCTGCTTCCGGCAATGCTGCAGACCGCCCGCCGGCTGGCTGAGCGCCAGCCGGCCCTGCGGTTTCTGCTGCCCCGGGCCGGGACTGTCGGCCGGGAGTGGCTGTCGGGGCGGCTGGCCGGGGCGGCGGCCGCCGGGCTTGATCTGCGGGTGATCGATGATGCCGGCTATGAAGTTTACGCAGCTGCCGACGTGGCACTGGCGGCCTCGGGGACAGTGACGCTGGAACTGGCCCTGCTGGGGGTGCCGACGGTGATGGTGTACAAGGTTGCCTGGCTGTCGTACCTGATTGGACGAATGATCATAAGGCTGAAACTGTTCAGTCTGCCCAATATCGTCGCCGGGAAAGAGGTAATCCCTGAATTTATCCAGCACCGGTTCCGGCCGGCGGAGGTGGCCGACAAGCTTTGGCAGCTGCTGACTGACCGGCGTCTGCGATCGGCGATGCTCGACGATTTCCGGCTGGTGGCTCAACGGCTGGGGGAGGGCGGGGCGGTTGCGCGGGCAGCCGGACTGGTGCTCAGTCTGGCCGGCTGGGCCGGAAGGCGGGGGCCATCGCTATGAAGCTCTATTGGCGGATTCTGTCTTATCTTAAACCTTACTGGCGGCGGATGGTGCTGGCCGTTTTGTGCATCGTGCTGGCGGCGGCCTGCAACCTGTATGTACCGTGGATTATCAAGGATGTTATCGACGATGTTCTGAGCCGGGCCAATTTTGCCAAGCTCAACCTGATTGCCGCCGGGATCGTGGTTTTGTACCTGTTTCGCGGGGTGTTTTTTTATTTTCAGACTTATCTGATGTCTTATATTGGTCAGCGGGTGGTGATCGATGTCCGGGAGGAATTGTACCGGCATCTGCAGCGGCTGTCGCTGGCATTTTTTGAACGCCGTCAGGCCGGGGAAGTAATGAGTTATATTACCAACGATGTGGCGGCCATGCAGGCCGCCCTGGCTGACAGTGTGATCGAACTGGTTACCGAGGGCACCACCCTGATCGGCTCGCTGGTTTATATGTTTTACATTAACTGGGAGCTCACCCTGCTCACCCTTGTCACCCTGCCGGCAGTGGCCCATGCGATCAACGTATTCGGCCGCAAAATGCGCAGCACCAGCCACAGCATTCAGGAGAGGGCGGCCGATATTACCGCCGTGCTGCAGGAGACCATAACCGCTGTGAGAGTGATTCGTTCGTTTGCCCGCGAGGACTACGAAATCGGCCGTTTCAACCGCGAAAACTTCCGCAATTTTCGCATCCAGATGAAGGGTTCGCAGCTGATTGCCACGGTGGGGCCGGTGATTGAGTTTCTGGCAGCCATCGGCGTTACGATCATAATCTGGTACGGCGGCCACGAGGTTATTGCCGGACAACTGACCTCGGGGGCACTGATTGCCTTTCTGATCTATTGTGTCAACCTTTCTAACCCGATTAAGCGGTTGAGCCGGGTTTACGGGAACATACAGCGGTCGCTGGCGGCCGCCCAGCGGGTTTTTGCCGTGATCGACACCCAGCCGGAGATCGCCGACAGACCGGACGCTGTCGAGCTGGTCAGAGCCAGGGGCGAAGTGGAATTTCGCGAAGTCAGCTTCTCCTATTTCCCCGGCGAGCTGGTTTTGTCCCAGGTCAATCTGCGGATTAAGCCGGGACAGATGGTGGCGCTGGTTGGACCGAGCGGGGCGGGGAAAACCACGCTTGCCAACTTGCTGCCACGGTTTTACGACGCAACCGCCGGCCAGGTTTTGGTGGATGGACGCGATGTCCGCGATTTTACAGTCAGGTCGCTGCGATCCCATATTGGCATCGTTCCCCAGGAAACAATGCTGTTTAACGGGACGATCTACGAAAACATCCTGTACGGGCGGCTGGATGCCGGTGAGGACGAGGTGGTGGCCGCCGCCAGGGCGGCCAACGCCCACGAGTTCATCAGCCAGATGCCGGACGGCTATCAGACCCGGGTGGGAGACCGGGGCAGCACTCTTTCAGGGGGGCAGCGCCAGCGGGTGGCAATTGCCCGGGCCATCCTCAAAAACCCTCAGATTTTGATTCTCGACGAGGCAACATCGGCCCTGGATGCGGAGAGTGAGAGACTGGTGCAGGAGGCCCTCGACCGGATGATGGTCGGGCGGACGTCACTGGTTATTGCCCACCGGCTGTCGACGGTACAGCGGGCTGACCTGATCGTGGTGCTGGAGCGGGGAAGGATTGTCGAGCAGGGCCGGCACGAGCAACTGATCAATCTTGGCGGACTGTACACCGCTCTCTATAAGGTCCAGTTCAACGAGGCCGACCTGCTGCCGGACCGGGCGGGCTGAGATGCTGGTGCGGCTGTTGTACATTATCGCCGGCTACTTTCTGATCTTTCTAGCTTTGCCGGTCATGTTCAAACGCTGGCTGACTGAGCCGGGATTTGGCCGGCGTTGGCGGCAGAGTCTCGGATTCTGGCCGGATGAGACGCTGTCCGGGGTGGCCGGCAGGCGGGCGGTTTGGCTGCACGCGGCGTCGGTGGGGGAGGTGGTGGCTGCCCGGCCGATTATCCAGGCCCTTCGCCGCCTTCGGCCGGATTTGACCATTATGTTGTCGGTGGTCACCCAGACCGGCTATGCCATGGCTGAACAGCTGGTTGCCCGGGCGGTGGACGCCGTCATTTTCTATCCTCTTGATCTGTACGGACTTCCCCAGCGGGTGCTCGACCGGGTGCGCCCCCGGCTGTTCGTGACGGTCGAAACCGAGCTGTGGCCCAATTTTCTCAAAGCCTGCCATGACCGACGGGTGACGGTGGCGATGGTCAACGGGCGGATCAGCGATCAAAGTGTCAGGCGCTACCGTTGGCTGGGGCCGTTGCTGCGCGACATGCTGGCCACTGTAAAGGTGTTTTCGGTTCAGAGCCGTCAGGACGGCGAGTATCTTGTCCGGCTGGGGGCGAACAAGGGGAGGATTGTGGTTAACGGTAACACCAAGTTTGCCGTTGCCCACGAGCCGCTGACCGCTGCTGGGCGGGAAGACTGGGGCAGGTTGCTGGGCATAAGGCCCGGCGACCGGGTGGTTGTGGCCGGCAGTACCTACCCGTTTGAAGAGCGGGGCATAGCCCGGTGCTGGCCGGCGGTCAGGCAGGCCGTGACCGGCCGGGTCAAGGGGATAATCGCCCCGCGCGATATCCGCCGGGCTGCCGATCTGTGCCGGAAGCTGGCCGCCGGCGGTTACCGGGTGGAGATGCGTAGCCGGTTGTCACCGGATAACCCGGCTGATGTGGACTGCGATTTCATTGTGGTGGACACCATTGGTGAGCTGGGGCGGCTGTATGGGCTGGCTGACGTGGTCTTCGTCGGTGGCAGCATGTTTCCCCGCGGCGGTCACAACGTGCTTGAACCGGCTGTGGCCGGCAAGGCGGTGGTCACCGGTGAATATACGTTCAATTTTCGCGATATAAATACATTACTGCGCTCGGCCGGGGGGATAGTGGTGGTGAAGGATTTTGCCGAGTGGCAGGACCGGATCATTGAACTGCTGCTGTCCCCGCGGCGGGCGGCTGAGTGTGCAGCCAATGCCCGGCGGGTGATCGAGGAAAACAGTGGGGCGGCGGAACGTCACGCCAGTCTGATTGTGCGCTGCTGGCAGGAGGCGGAGACGGCCGGTGAATAGGCGGAACTGGCTGGATTACCTTTACGAACTGGTCCACCGCGATGAAAACAGCGCCTATTCCCGGTTTCTGCTGGCGGGGCTTTATGTCCTGTCTCTGGTGTACAGCGGGCTGGTGCGGGGCCGGCTTTTACTTTACCGGCTGGGTGTCCTGTGCCAGAACCGGCTGCCGGTCAGAGTGATCAGCATCGGCAATATCACCCTCGGCGGCACCGGCAAGACGCCGACAGCCGGGCAGATTGCCCGTCTGCTGGCAGAATCGGGACGACGGGTGGCGATACTGAACCGGGGCTACATGGCTGGACATCGCGACGATATCGGCCTGGTTTCCGACGGGGCGAGGATTTATATGAATGCCTGGGAAGCCGGGGATGAAGCTTACCTTTTGGCCAAGAACCTGCCGGGGGTGGCGGTGGTGATCGGTCGGGAGCGCAGCCAGACCGGTCACTACGCCGTCGATTTTCTGGGTGCACAGGTGCTGATTCTCGACGACGGATACCAGCACTGGGCACTGTGGCGCGATCTCGATATTTTATTGGTCGACTGCCTGACCGGGTTCGGCAACCAGCATGTTTTGCCGCGGGGCACCCTGCGCGAGCCGCTGGCCAACCTCGACCGGGCCGACTTATTCATCCTGACCAAGGTCGACCAGGTCGGGGAAGAACAAGTGCGGCAAATTGAAGCAGAGATACGGAAGTACAACCGGCGGGCACCGTTTGTTCACTGCGCACACCGGCCGTGTGGGGTGGTGCCGGTAATCGACTGGCTGAAGTCGGCGTTTGTCGAGCAAGGCGACTGTGCCGTTCTTGCCGGCAGGAAGGTGTTGGCAGTGTCGGGGATTGGCAACCCACTGTCGTTTGAGCGGACTTTGCGCGGTCTGGCGGTGGAGGTGGTCCGGCATCTGCAATTTCCCGACCACTACGCTTATTCGGGAGACGAGATCAGCGATATTGTGCTGGCGGCCCGGCAATGCCGAGCTGAGGCAATCGTAATTACCGAGAAGGATGCTGTGAAAATCCCCCCGGATCTTATGCGCCGGCAGTGGGACATGCCGGGCTACGTGCTGAAGATTGAGATCGATTTTGTCAGCGGGGCAGAATGCCTGCACCGCCAGATCGACCGCCTGTTTGCCGGCGGCGGGGGAGTAAAGGACTGACAGCGGCCAGTGCAGCGACAATTGCCGGCGGCCGGGAGAAAGCCGGCTACCAGAATTTACGCCGGGAGGGGACAGCTGTGGACAGAGTTTTGTGTGTAATTCCGGCCCGTTACGCATCCACCCGTCTGCCGGGGAAGCCGCTGATTAAAATTGCCGGTGTTTCCCTGATCGAGCGGGTGTGGCGGCAGGTCAGCCGGGCCCGGCGGCCGGACGCGGTTGTGGTGGCCACCGACCATCCGGAAATCGTCGCCGAGGTTGAGCGGTTTGGCGGCCGGGCAATGATGACCGATCCCCGCCACCCCTCGGGCAGCGACCGGCTGGCCGAGGTGGCCGGGCAGATGGAGCATTATGGTATAATATTGAACGTCCAGGGAGACGAACCGCTGATTTCGCCGGACAACATCGATCGGCTGGCGTCGGCGCTGGCCGGTGATCGGGCGGTGCCGATGGCTTCGCTGATGACGGTGATGCCCCAGGCCGAGTGGCTGGAACCGGCGGCGGTCAAAGTGGTGGTGGATGACCACGGGTATGCGCTGTACTTTTCCCGGTCGCTGATTCCATTTCCCCGCAATCCGGTCGCCGGTCTGCCGGTGTACAAGCACGTCGGCATTTACGCCTACCGGCGGGAATTTTTGCTGCAGTTTGCCGCCTGGCCGCCGGCCCGGCTGGAGGTGTGCGAGGGACTGGAACAGCTGCGGGCGCTGGCCCGGGGGGTCAAAATCAAAATGATCTATACTGACGAGGTCAGCGTAGGGGTGGATACCTGGCAGGATTTGCGAGTGGTGGAGGACATGCTGAGCAATGACAACCGTTAATGTGGATGGAATCCAGTTTGGCGGCGACCGGCTGGTGCTGATTGCCGGTCCCTGCGTGCTGGAAAACTGGCCGCGCAGCCTGGCGATCGCCCGGGCCCTGAAGGATTTGACCGCCAAAATGGGACTGCCGTTTGTGTTCAAAGCTTCGTTCGACAAGGCCAACCGGTCGGCCGTCACGTCGTTTCGCGGTCCGGGGCTGGAGGAGGGGCTGCGGATGCTGGCGGCGATCAAAAATGAAATCGGTGTGCCGGTGCTGAGCGACGTTCATTGCGTCGCCCAGGTTGAGGAGGCGGCCGAGGTGCTTGATATAATACAGATTCCGGCGTTTTTGTGCCGTCAGACCGATCTGCTGATCGAGGCGGCCCTGACCCAGCGGGCGGTGAATATCAAAAAGGGACAGTTTTTATCGCCTTACGATCTGCAAAACGTGGTCAACAAACTGACCAGTGTCGGCAACAACCGGGTGCTTTTGACCGAACGGGGCACAACTTTCGGCTACAATAACCTGGTGGTGGACATGCGTTCGCTGGCCATAATGCGCGGGCTGGGGTTTCCGGTGATTTTTGACGCCACCCACAGTGTGCAGCTCCCTGGCGGCGGCGGGACGGTATCGTCCGGTCAGCGGCAGTTTATCGCCCCGCTGGCCCGGGCGGCGGTCGCAGTGGGGGTGGACGGCCTGTTTCTCGAGGTGCACGACGATCCTGATCAGGCTCTGTCTGACGGCCCCAATATGCTGCCGCTGGATCAGTTGCCGGAACTGCTTACCAGGGTGGCGGCCATTGACCGGCTGAGCGGACGAAGGGAATGAACGGCTGACGTGGACAGGGATGAACTGTTGTCGGTAGCCAGGCGTTGCCTGACAATTGAGGCCGAGGCGGTGGCCGGGCTGGCCCGCAGCCTTGACGACAGCTTCTGCCGGGCGGTGCAGATGGTGGCCGGCTGTGCCGGGAAGGTGGTGGTTACCGGGATCGGCAAGGCCGGACACGTCGCCCGCAAAGTGGCTGCCACCCTTTCCAGCACCGGCACCCCGGCAATCTACCTGCATCCGGTGGAGGGGCTGCACGGTGACAGCGGCGTGATCGCCCGGGGAGACGTGGTGCTGGCCATATCCAACAGCGGGGAAACTGAGGTGCTTGGCCTGTTGCCGCATATAAAGCGGTGCGCGGTCCGGCTGGTGGCGATGACCGGCCGTGCCCAGTCCAGTCTGGCCCGCAATGCCGATGTCGTACTGCTTGCGACTGTTGAACGGGAGGCTTGCCCGCTGGGACTGGCGCCAACCGCCAGCACCACGGCAATGCTGGCCATGGGCGATGCCCTGGCGGTGGCGGTACTGGCCGAACGTGGGTTTACCGCCGAACAGTTTGCCGTCCTCCATCCGGCTGGTGCGCTGGGTAAAAAACTGCTGCTGACGGTGGCCGATGTAATGCGAAGTGGTGAGGCCAGCCCAGTGGTGGGTTGTCATTGCACTGTTCAGCAGGCCCTGTTCGAAATAACCGCCAAAGGGGCGGGAGCGGTGATGGTAACCGGTGATGACGGACGCCTGCTCGGTCTTATAACGGATGGCGATATCCGCCGGGCCCTCAGGCAGGGACGGGATTTTCTCGACCGGGAAGTGACGGCGATTATGACCAGGACTCCGAAAGTTGTTGCACCGGCCTGCCTGGCGGCCGAGGCCTTGCAGATAATGGAAAGCAACCAACCGACGCCGATCACCGTGCTGCCGGTGGTCGAACAGGGCCGGGCGGTGGGGTTGGTGCACATCACAGATCTGGCCCGGCAGGGCGTGGTATGAACTGGTGGCGTGCGGGGCTGGAGGCGGCAGAGTGGCTGGTTGGCCGGCTGCCGTATCGGTGGCTGCAGGCGCTGGGGGGACTGCTGGGAGGAGTTTATTTTTTGCTGGCCGTCAGACAGCGGCGGCGGGCATACCGTCAGATTGTCGAGCACCTGGAGGTGGACGGCCGGACGGGGAGGCAGATGACCGCCGCCATGTGCCGGCATATAGGCAAAATGCTGCTGGAGATCCTTTACATTCCCCGGCTGGTGGCCGGCGACCACCGGCGGCTGATCAAAATCAGCGGCGAGGATAATCTCCGGGCGGCACTGGCCAAAGGGCAGGGAGCGATCCTTCTCAGCGCCCATCTGGGGAACTGGGAATGGCTGGGGGCCGGGTTGGCCCTGCGCGGCTGGCCGGTGGCTACTTTGGTCAGAAGTCAGGGCAACCGGCTGGCCGACGATATTCTTCACCGTTACCGGACAATGGCCGGAATGGTTTGCCACAGCACCGGCGGCAACGAAATGGTGGCGGTGGCCAGGGCGCTGAAAAGGGGCATGGCGGTGGGATTCATTGCTGACAAGGACGCCGGGGTCAGGGGGGTCTGGACCGACTTTTTTCGGAGAAAGGCGTCAACCCCGGTGGGGGCGGTGTTTTTTGCCCGCAGGTTTGGCGTTGACATTCTGCCGGTTTTTATCTACCGGCGCGAGGGGGGCCACGAGATAATTATCCAGCCGCCGCTCAGGTTGCGGGGCGGGAATGACCGGGGGGCTGATCTGACCGGGGATGTGCAGCTGACCTCGGATGCCATAGAGCAGGCCATCCGCCGCCAGCCGACCGACTGGCTGTGGTTGCAAAAGCGCTGGAATACGGTTTACAATGAGCATAAGCCGGAGCATTAGGAAATATCTGGCCGGGCTGCTGGTGGTGGCGGCGGTCGGCTCGGTTGTCTGGTATGTTATCCGGCCGGTGCCGCCGCCGCTGCCGGGACCGGGGACCCGGAAGACTGGTGACATCAGCATGACTGGCAATGAGCTGCGGGGGGAGCGGGACGGCAAAATGGTCTGGCAGTTGCGGGCCGATACCGTTGAGGTCGATCAGGATACCCAGGACAGCCGGCTGACCACCATTGCCGGGGAGATCTTCCGCGACGACGGCAGCGTGATTCACGTTGTGGCCGACCGGGGGCTGGTGGATGCCAGGCGTAATTTTCTGTTGAGCGGCAATATTGTCGCCCATTCTGATGACGGCATGCGGCTGAGCTGCCGGGAGATGGGCATGCGCACGGCTGAAAACCGGGTCTGGGCCCGGGATGGGGTGGAATTCTCGAAGCCGGGATTTAGTCTTAAATGTGACCTGATAACTTCCGATGCCCAGCTGATCAACCTGCGGGCAGAGGGTAACGTGACGGCGATCAGGCAGTAGGGGCGGAAAGGAACTGATGGGCAGAAGGATTGTAGCCGGGCTGCTGGTCATAGTATGGTGGCTGACCGCCGGGACGGTTATGGGGCTGACGGCCGGGGAGCAGGACAGCCCGCCGCTGAAGATCACGGCTGAGGTCATCGATTACAACAGCAAAACCGGTGAAGTGGCAGCCACCGGCAGGGTGCGGTTCAGCCAGGGGGATGACTGGCTGGACTGTGAACAGGCGGTATACAACAATAACAAAGGCGACGGGGTGCTTACCGGTGGGGTTCGGGGCCTTTACCGGGGGATTGGGCTGCAGGCTGACCGGGTGGAGCTGCAGGGCAGGAATTTTATCCGCTGCCACGGTAATCCGGTGGTTGTAACCTCGGCCAGCCGGCGGTTCAGCGGTCGTCAGATCGACTACGACGACCGGCAGAAATATGTTGAGTCCCCGCTGCCGGCGATCGTCGAAGTGGATGACGCCAGTCTATCGGGGGATCGGATGCGCGGCTGGCTAAAGGAAAATCACCTGATTGTCAGCGGCAATGTTCACGCCCGCAGTGCCAGCCGGCAGGCTGATCTGTGGTGCGGGCAGGCTGAGTATTTCGGTCTGCCGGAGGATGAGACGGGAAGGGTTGTCCGTCAGCCGGGGCAGCAGCCCAAGCTGGTGCTGACGATTGATCCGCACGGGCAGCAGGCCGGCAATCAGCTGGCCGGCACGGTTATAACCGTGTATCTGGATGACCAGGCCACTGAGGTCGATGGTCAGGCTCGGGTTACAGTCGCCCGGGATGATGGCGGTGAGCGGTGATACAGCATTCGATCAGGGCCGAACGCTTGGTGAAGGTTTACAAAAAACGCCGGGTGGTGGATGAGGTGTCACTGGAGGCGACCAGCGGCGAAATAGTTGGGCTGCTGGGGGCAAACGGCGCCGGTAAGACCACCACTTTCTACATGATCACCGGTTTGGTCCGGCCTGACTCCGGACAGATTTTCATCGATGGCGAGAACGTCACCGGTCTGCCCCTGCACCGGCGCTCGCGGTACGGGTTGAGTTATCTGCCGCAGGAACCATCGATATTCCGGAAGATGTCGGTGGAGGACAATATTATGTCGATCCTCCAGCTGGTGCCGTTGACCGATGAACAGCGACGGGAAAGGCTGGAACAGCTGCTGGGCGAGTTCAGGATTCAGCACGTCCGGCACCTGTCCGGGTCGCAGCTGTCAGGAGGGGAAAGGCGGCGGGTGGAGATTGCCCGTTCGCTGGTAACCAGGCCCAAGTTCATCTTGCTTGATGAACCGTTTGCCGGGATTGACCCGATTTCAGTGGCCGACATCCAGGATATGATCCGCTACCTGAGCCGGCAAGGGGTCGGGATCATCATAACCGATCACAACGTCCGTGAAATTCTGTCGATAGTCGACCGGGCATACATTATCAACGAGGGCCGTCTGCTGCTGTCCGGCGTTCCGGAGGTGGTAGCTGCCGATCCGCTGGCCAGGAAGTATTTTCTGGGGGACAATTTCAGCATATGACTCAACCACATGTTGATCATTGACCGTTACATAGTAAAGGAGACGCTGGGCCCGCTGCTGTTCGGGGTGGCGGCGTTTGCCAGCGTGTTCATCGGTTCGAGCACCCTGTTCCGTATCGCCCAGATCATCGCCAAAAACGGGCCGCAGTTTTCCTCGGTGGCCAAGCTGTTTATGTACAGCCTGCCGCCGATTGTGGTGCTGACCTTTCCGATGGCCATGTTGCTGGCATCGCTGTTGGTGTTCGGGCGGCTGTCTTCCACCAGTGAAATCACGGCGATGCGAAATGGCGGGCTGAGTTTTTTGCGGCTGGCCATGCCGGTGTTTGTCATCGCCTTTGCCATCAGTGTCTTCTCGGTCTGGTTCACCGAGGCGATGGTGCCGGCGGCCAATGCCGGCTACAACCGCATCGTCCGGGAAGAGATTCAGCACAATAACACCCCCCGTCTGCAGAGGCATATCGTGGTAAAGACGGTAGACGGCGACGACATTACCCGGCTTACCTACGCCCGGCTGCTGAATCCGGAGACCAGGCGGCTGGAGGATCTTACCATCCAGGAGTTTGCCAACAACGTCCTGCAGCGGGTGGTGAGTGCCGAATCGGCGGTCTGGCATAAGGACAAATGGATTATGTACAACGGGCTGATTCGCGACCTGACGGCCGGCGGCAACACGGCCCAGGTAATGACCTTTCAGCAGCAGATAATGCCGCTGGCTGAGACGCCGGAGCACGTGGCCCTGGAACAGAAGGAAAACAACGAGATGACCATAACTGAACTGAAGCAGCGTATCACAATCCTGCGCGGGCAATACGCCCCGGTCAGCGAACTGGAGGTCGAGCTGTACCAGCGGGTGGCGGTGCCGATGGCCAGTCTGGTTTTTGCGATGATCGGGGCACCGCTGGGACTGCAGCCCAATCGTTCAAGTTCGTCGATCGGGCTGGGGTTGAGTATAGTGATCATACTGGTTTACTATGCGATAATGATGTTCACCACTGCCCTGGGGCAGGGTGGAACCATACCGCCGCTGCTGGCAGCCTTTACCCCCGATTTGGTGGGCATGGCGGCCGGCTGCTGGCTGATATGGCGGAATAACCGGTAGCGAGGGGGTGATTGCCGGATGAAGCTGTACAGCTACGGAATTATCCTGGTTCTGGTCCTGGCGATCACCGGCGGGATCATCGCCTGGCTGGGCGACTGGCTGGGGAGCCTGGTTGGCAAGAAGCGAATTTCGCTGTTCGGGATGCGGCCCCGCCACACATCCCGCCTGTTCACTGTAGCGGCCGGTGTGCTGACGGTATTCGTCAGCCTGGCCGTAATGTCGGCCGTGTCCCGCGACGTCCGTACCGCCCTGTTTGGGGTGGAGGAATTAAAGCAGCAGATCGCCGTGCTTGACGGCGAGGTGGCGAGCCGCAACGCCGCCCTTGATGACAGCCGGGGCAAGCTGGCTGAGGTCGAGCGGCAGTTTGACTTTGCCCAGACCACGCTGCGCTCGGCTCAGGACGAGGTGCGGCGGGCAATTCGTCAGCGGGACCAGGCCCGTTTTGAACTGGCTAACGCCGAGTGGCAGCTGGGTGATTACCGGCAGCGTATTGCGGCTGCCGACGCGACGATCGCCGAGATGAGCAAAACCCGGCAAACCCTGGCCGACGACATCGACCGGCTGACCAAATTCAACGAGCAGCTCAAACTGGGTTTCGACAAACTGAAAACCGGCACGGTCATCTACCGGGCCGGGGAAATCCTCTGGTCGGAGGCGGTGCGCGGTCAGCATGATGTCCAGTCGGCCCGGCAGGTACTGAACCGGATCATGAATTCGGTCAATGCCAGCATTCTTGAGGACCTTAACATCAAATCCGATATGCAGGTGGTGTGGGCGGACGGTGAGCAGCTGGCGGCGGCCGGGGAAAAGATCGGCGGAGGCGACGGCAGCTTTGTGGTGAGGGTTTTTGCCCTCGGCAATGTTGTCTACGGCGAGCCGGTGGTGGTGGGCATTTCGGTATACGGCAACCGGCTGCTGTACAAGGCCGGCGACGTGGTTTACGCCCAGACCGTGATCCTGGGCGGGGACAACACGCCGGAAAATGTGCTGACGGCCTTTCTGCCCAAAGTTAATGCCGCGGCCGTGGCCAGCGGTATCCTTGCCGACCCGGTGACCGGCCGGGTGGGGATAATCAGCGGGGAGGAGTACTACCGCGAGCTGACCAGGCTGCGGGGCATGAGCGGGACGGTAACCGTGGCGGCCGTGGCGTTGCGTGATGCCTATACTGCCGGGCCGCTGGAGATCGAGCTGAAGATCAGCCAGCAGCCGGCAGGGCCGGCCAATCTGGCCACGATAGGGGGCAGGCAGGGTGATTAAGAAGGGGATCATTCTGGCCGGCGGTTCGGGGACCAGGCTATATCCGCTGACGGTGGCAATCAGCAAACAGCTGCTGCCGGTGGGGGACAAGCCGATGATCTACTATCCCCTTACCACGCTGATGCTGGCCGGCATTCGTGAAATACTGGTCATCAATACCCCGCACGAACAGCAGCTGTTCAGGACCCTGCTCGGGGACGGCAGCCAGTGGGGGATCGAACTGCGTTACGCGGTCCAGCCCAGCCCGGACGGGTTGGCCCAGGCCTTTCTAATTGGTGAGAGCTTTGTTGCCGGTGACAGCTGTGCCCTGATTCTCGGCGACAATATTTTCTACGGTCACGATCTGGTGGCCGGGTTGCGGCGGGCAGCTGCCCAGACCGGCGGGGCCACGGTATTTGCCTACTGGGTCAGGGATCCCGAACGGTACGGGGTAGTAGAGTTTGACCGGCAGGGACGGGCAGTCAGTCTGGCGGAGAAGCCCGACCGGCCAAAGTCGAACTATGCAGTGACCGGCCTGTATTTCTATGATCGTCAGGTGGTTGAACTGGCGAAGCAACTGAAACCATCAGCCCGCGGTGAGCTGGAGATAACCGATCTGAACCGACTCTACCTTGAACAAGGCAGTTTGAAGGTTGAGATCATGGGTCGCGGCTTTGCCTGGCTGGACACCGGCACGTTTGAGTCGCTGCTGCAGGCGGCAAGCTTTGTGACTGCCATTCAGGAACGGCAGGGACTGATGATCGCCTGCCCGGAAGAAATCGCCTGGCGGCAGGGCTGGATTGATGACCAGCAGCTGGCGGCGTCCGCCCGGCAGCTGGCCAAAAACAGCTACGGCCAGTACCTGCAGCGGCTGATCGAATCCGGCACGGTATAAAGCTGAACCGTCAATGCGGATTCTGGTCGTCAATCTCATGCACATCGGCGACCTGCTGCTGGTGACGCCGGTGCTGGCGTTTCTGCGCCAAAAACTGCCCTCCGCCCACCTGGCGCTGGTAACGGCCAGTGATCTTGCCCGGCTGGTGGCTGGTTGCCCATGGCTGGACGAGCTTATTTTGCTCGACAAGCGGGGCCGCCATGCCAACTGGCTGGAGTTCTGGCGGCTGATCCGCAGTATCCGGCAGCGGCACTACCACCTGTGCATCAATCTGCACGGCAACGAGCGGGCCACCGTGCTGTCCGTCCTCAGCGGGGCAGGGAAAGTGATCGGCTACAGCAGCCCCGGCCTGGGTGTTTTTTTTAGCCGCTGTTACCCCAACCTCAAGCGCTGCATGCACCAGGTTCACTCACATTTTTCCGTGGTTTGCGACTGGTTTGGCTGGGACCGGAGCGAGACCGCCGGCTGGCCCAGCCGGATTTTTATCCGGCGCGGGAACCGGCGGGAGGCGGACGGGCGGGGACCGGTGGTGGCAATCAATCCCGGGGGCAGCTGGCCGACCAAACGCTGGCCGGCGGAAAATTTCGCGGCGGTGGCTGAATGGTTGCTGGAGCGGGGGATGAGCGTAGTTTGGCTGGGCAGCCAGGCCGATCGGGAATTGGTGGCCGATATCACCAGCCGGATCGCAGACCGGCGGTCGGCCATGACAATACTGACCGGCCGGCTGGATCTTGGACAGCTGGCGGAAGTGCTGGCCGGTTGCGATTTAATGATGACCACCGACAGTGGGCCGATGCACGTGGCAGCGGCGGTGGGGACCCCGGTGGTCGGGCTGTTCGGGCCGTCGCCGGTGCTGGGGTTTTATCCGTACGGACCGGTTGAGGCCGGGGCCGGCCCGGGGGTTCCTGCAACTGCTGAACACGTAATCTTGGCCGGGCGGTGTGATTGCCACCCCTGCTATCAGCACCACTGCCGGCGGGGTGATATGTACTGCTGGCAGACTCTGGGCTGGCAGGAGGTGGCCGCGGTGGTGGCTGTAAAACTGGCAGAAATATGGAGAGAGAGGAATGGTACAGTCAGCCAATGATTACGCCGCCGGAGTTATCAGCCGGCACATTGATGAATGCAGAATTCTGATGCAGGACAGCCTGCAGCCGATTGTCGCCATGGCCGGGCTCTGCATAGCCGCCCTCGAGGGCGGCGGGCGGATCTTTCTCTGTGGCAACGGGGGCAGCGCTGCCGACTGCCAGCACATTGCTGCCGAGCTGATCGGCCGGGTTGAGTGCGAACGCCGGCCGTGGCCGGCCATGGCCCTGACGGTGGATACGTCCGCGCTGACTGCCATAGCCAACGATTACGGCTATGATCAGGTGTTTGCCCGTCAGGCCGAGGGGCTGGTCCGCCGGGGGGATGTGCTGATCGGCATATCAACCTCCGGAAACAGCCGCTCGGTAATTGCCGCTCTGGAGCAGGCCCGGCGGAATGGGGCCTGGACGGTGGGAATGTGCGGGATGAAAGCCTGTGTGATGGACAGTTCGGGTTTGTGCGACGTTCTGCTCAAGGCTCCCAGCCTGGTTACCGCCCGGATTCAGGAGATGCACATCCTGGTCGGGCACATTGTCTGCGGTTTGATAGAACGGCATTTTACCGGTTTGCAGTCCGGTCAGGTGATTGACGGTGTTCAGCGACCGCCGGCGGGTTGAGCGCTTCCTCAGCCACGGGCTGACCGAAGTCGATGTGGCGGTGCTGGGGGATATCATGCTTGATCGCTACCTGTTCGGGGCGGTGGAGCGGATTTCTCCCGAGGCTCCGGTGCCGATCACCCGGGTGACCGGCAAGCGCGATACGCTGGGCGGGGCAGCTAATGTTGCCCACAACCTGTCCCGGCTGGGCTGCCGGGTCCGGTTGCTGGGACTGGTGGGGGATGACGAAAACTGGCCGCGGCTTCGTCAGTTGCTCGAACAGCAGGCGATTGACCGCCGGGCGGTGATTGACGAGCCGGGACGGGCAACCACCGCCAAGCTGCGGATTATCGGCGGGCACCAGCAGATGCTCAGGGTGGATTTTGAAGACAGCCGGGAACTGTCGGCGGAGAGCGGGAACCGGTTGCTGGCGGCGCTGGAAACCCAGTTGGCGTCGGGGGTGCAGGTACTGATTATTTCCGATTATGGCAAAGGGGTGTGTAGCCGCCAGCTGTGCCGGCGGGCTATCGATCTGGCCCGTGGCCGCAGCTGTCCGGTGCTGGTCGATCCCAAGGGTTCCGATTGGCGGAAATACGAACGGGCGTTTGCCGTCACCCCCAATGTCAGGGAACTGGGCGAAGTGCTGGGCTGCCGGCTGTCGGCGGCCGACGGACAGGGGCTGGTTGACGGCGGACTGAAAGTCTGCCGGCGACACAGGCTGGGCAATCTGATTGTGACGCGGGCTGAATACGGAATGAGTGTGATCAGCCGGCGGCGGCACTGGCACATCCCGACCCGGGCCCAGGAGGTGTACGATGTGTCGGGGGCCGGAGATACGGTGGTGGCGGTGCTGGCGGCAGCGCTGGCGGCCGGGCTGCCGCTGTCCGATGCCGCCGAACTGGCCAACCTGGCGGCCGGGGTGGTGGTGGGCAGGGTCGGCACTTACGCGATCAGCCGACAGGAACTTATTGCCCGGATGGAGGGAAATTGGCAATGTTGATCGTTACCGGCGGTGCCGGATTTATTGGCAGCAACCTGATCCATGGCCTTAACCGGCGGGGCTGCGGCAATATTATCGTGGTGGACAATCTGACCAATGGCAGCAAGGCCAGAAACCTGGCCGGCCTGGATATCGCTGATTACTACGACAAGCAGGACTTTATCCGGCGCATCGTTTCCGGAGAGTGCGACCGCTGGTCGATTCGCGGCATATTCCACCAGGGGGCCTGCTCCGACACCATGGAATACAATGGCCGCTACATGATGGAGAAT
>JAOAFP010000116.1 GCA_026416215.1 Negativicutes bacterium
TGTCCGCCGGCAGCATCCATTTCCTCACGGACTATTTGTTCAATCTTTTTCAGCACCCGCACTGCCAGCGGCAAATAGGTGTAAATCCCGCCGGCCATCCGGCGGATAAACCCTGCCCGCACCAGCAGCTTCTGGCTTATAATTTCCGCTTCAGCCGGAGCCTCACGCAGCGTGGGAATCATCAACTGTGAAAACTTCATTCGCTCCTCCCTGGTCGTTCATGATGTCAGGAAAATTAAAGCAGTCGCATTGCCTTAACGGATTACGATCATCTCCGGGTTAATCGGACTACCGGGGATTCAGTCTGTCCGGTCAAGCCTGTCGATTTCAGCCAGCAGGGCATCGAGCAGTTCAGCCTCGGGGTAGCGGCCGATAATTTTGCCCCGGCGAAACAATATCCCCTCGCCCCGGCCGCCGGCAATACCAATATCAGCCTCCCTGGCCTCACCCGGCCCATTTACCACACAGCCCATAACCGCCACCGTCAGCGGTTTGTTGACAGCAGCCAGCCGCTCCTCCACCCGCTGGGCCAGCGAAAGCAAATCAACCTCGGTGCGGCCACAGGTGGGGCAAGAGATCAGTTCGGGAGTAAACCGTCTGATCTCCAGCGCCTGCAGTATCGATTTGGCTACAGCCACTTCTGTCACCGGATCACCGGTCAGGGACACCCGGATGGTGTCGCCTATCCCCTCGGCCAGCAGACAGCCGATACCAACAGCCGACTTTACAGTACCGGCCGTCACCGTTCCAGCTTCGGTTATCCCCAGGTGCAGCGGGTAATCGACTTTAGTCGCCAGCCGCCGGTAAGAATCGATAGTCAGCGGCACGCTGTGAGCCTTGATCGATATCTTGATCTGCTCAAACCCGTGACGTTCAAGAATATCCACGTGCCTCAGGGCACTTTCCACCAGCCCGTCAGCGGTGACCTTACTCCCGTGTTTGTCGTATAGATCACGCTCCAGCGAACCGGCGTTCACACCGATCCGGATGGGGATCTGATAATGACGGGCACAGGCTACCACTTCGGCAATTTTCAGCTGGCTGCCGATATTGCCTGGGTTAAGTCTTAGCCCGTCTGCCCCATTCCCGGCCGCCAGCAACGCCAGGCGATAATCGAAATGAATATCTGCCACCAGTGGCAGCCTGGGAAACCGTCGCTTTATTTCCCGCAGGGCCGCTGCTGCCTCGGCAGTGGGAACGGCCAGACGGACCAGTTCGCAGCCGGCGGCAGTCAACCGTTCAATCTGCCGGCAGGTGGCCTCGATATCCTCGGTTTTGGTGTTGGTCATCGACTGGATGACCACCGGTGCCTGCCCGCCAATCAGCACGGTTCCCACCCTGATCTGTCGGCTTGGTCGGCGTTCAGTCATAATCGGCACTCTCTTCCTGACATTCTGATTGTCCGCAAATTCCTCCAATTCCCCTCCCAGTCTGCTCAGAACATACGGTTGATGTCCTTAACGGTGGCAAAGATCATAAGGGTAAGCAAAATCGCCACCCCGACGATCTGGATGTACTTTATGCTGACCGGCGGCAGCGGCCGGCGCCTAACTCCCTCAATCAGCAGCATGATTACGTGACCGCCGTCCAGCAGCGGCAACGGCAGAAGGTTGATCATACCGAGGTTAATACTCAGGAAGGCGGCAAAACGTAAAAGGTGTGTCCAGCCTTGTTCGGCCACCTCACCGGTAATTTTGATGATCCCGAGCGGGCCGGAGACATCGGCCGGAGCCCTACCGGCAACCATCGCATAGATTCCCTTGACCATTTCGGCGATCACCTGACCGGTCACCTGCGCCGACATTGTCAGGGCCTGCCATAACCCGACCGGCTGGTTTATTATGAGCGGGGCCGCCCCTATCATCCCCCGGTCCTGTTTTTCGTCGTAAACAGGGACGACGCTTATGTTAACCTGCGACTGGCCGCGTTCTATCACCAGATGGAGGTTTTTTCCGGCATTTATCCGGATTGTGTCGACAAACTGCTGCCAACTGCCGACCGGATTACCATCGATGCTTACAATCCGGTCGTTGGCCATAATTCCGGCCTTGTCAGCTGCCTGCCCGGCAATGACCTCACCTATAACCGCCTGTTCCGCCGGCCGGCTGATCCCGTCGCTCAGAAACACCACCGACAGCAACACCACCGGCAGAACAAGATTCATTACCGATCCGGCCACAATTACGGCCAGGCGGGCGGTCAGGGGTTTGTTGACGAAAGCGCGGTCGTCGGTGGCCTCGTCCACCGTCATTCCCTCGATTTTATTGTATCCGCCGAGAGGAAACAGTCTGACCACGTACACCGTTTCCCCATGGGTAAATCTGGCGATGGCCGGCCCAAATCCAAGGGCAAACTCGCTGACGTGCATACCAGTAAGCTTGGCCAGAATCAGATGACCGATTTCGTGCACGGAAATCAGTAGCCCAAACACGAACACCACTGCGACAAAGGTGAGCATGCTACCTTCCCTTTCCCCCAGAGAACCGTTTCAGTACCCGCCCGGCAACAGCCCTGGCCAAACTGTCGACCGCTTCGACAGCGTCAAGGTCATCAACGGTATCAGGCAATTCTATCTCTTGCAGGACCTGGTCACACAACCGGTGAATACACTGGAACGACAGTTCACGCCGCAGAAAGGCAAACACTGCCTCCTCGTTGGCGGCGTTAAAAGCACACGGCCAGCCCCCTCCGCGCCTGCCGGCGGCAATGGCTAGAGGCAGCATCGGGAAATTCTGGTTGTCCGGCGGGGCGAACGACAGACTGCCCAGCTGGGCAAGGCTGAGGGTGGTGTAGCGCTGGGGCAGCCGGTCGGGAAACGACAGTGCGTACTGAATAGGAAGCCTCATGTCGGGCAGCCCCAGTTGGGCGATCACGCTCCCGTCCCGGAATTCGACCAAGGAGTGGACAATGCTCTGACGATGGACGACAACGTCGATATTGTTGTAATCCACTCCGAACAGCTGGTGGGCCTCGATTACCTCCAGCCCCTTATTGGCCATGGTGGCCGAATCGACGGTGATTTTACTGCCCATCACCCAATTTGGGTGCTTCAGCACCGCCTCCACCGTAACATCCGACAACTGTTCGCTGCCATAGCCGTAAAACGGGCCACCGGAGGCAGTGAGAATCAGGCGGCTGATCGCCCTCGGCTCACCTCCGGGCAAACACTGAAGAATAGCACTGTGTTCGCTGTCCACCGGCAACAGCCTGACCCCGTGCCTGACAACCGCTGGCATGACAATGTGCCCGGCCGCCACCAGTGTTTCCTTGTTGGCCAATGCAATATCCTTCCCGGCCGCAATCGCCGCCATAACCGGACGCAGCCCGGCAAACCCGACCATGGCCGCCACCACCATATCAGCTTCCGGCATGGCTGCCACTGCTTCCAGTCCCTCATCCCCGCCCAGCACTTCAGTTTTCAGGCCCCGCTCTCGGCAGATTTTCTGCAGCTGTCCGGCTGCCTGCCGGTCGCGCATTGCTGCCAGGGAAGGCCGGAATGTTTCAATCTGCCCGGCCATTGCATCTGCGCTAGCATTGGCTGCCAGGGCAACCACAGCAAACTCGCCGGGATTATTCGCACAGACCTCCAGTGTCTGTCGGCCAATCGAACCGGTGCTGCCCAGCACTGACAATTTTTTCATTTTCAACAACCCCGCCCACAGTCAAATTCAGGGCCTGTTTTCACCGTGACCATATCAGATCAGCCAGCCTGGAGGGCGATCTGCAAGAAATAATAAACAAACGGCGCAACCAGTATCAAACTGTCAAAACGGTCCATCACCCCGCCGTGTCCGGGGAAAAGGCCGCCCGAGTCCTTAACCCCGGCATGACGCTTCAGCAGCGATTCCAACAAGTCGCCACAAGGACCGATCGTTCCGGCGATCAGTCCGACAACCGGCGGAATCAACCCTTCCATCCCCCACAACCAGCCGACCAGCCAGCCGGCGAGCACCCCGCCAACTATACCAGCCAGAAAGCCCTCAACCGTCTTCTTGGGGCTGATCGTTTCGGCCAGCTTCCGCTTGCCCCAGAAACGGCCGCCGAAGTAGGCAAAGGTGTCGGCCGCCCAGACGGTAATCAGGGTCAGCCAGGTGTATTGCCAACCGCTTCCCGCCGGCAGCTGCAGCCGGTTGTCAATGTCGCGGAGCATAATGAGGTGAGCAAATCCGGACGAAATATAAAATATCCCGGCCACGGTAACGGCCCAGCGGACGAAATTAGCCCTGATCCCGGCCATGACCTCTGACACGGCAAACAACACCGCCGTAGCGACCAGCAGTGCCATCATCTCAGTTTCATTGCCCCTCCATGCACACAGCATTATCAGCACGATCAGCACCAATGCCTGTCTCTTATACACATCTCCGAGCC
>JAOAFP010000117.1 GCA_026416215.1 Negativicutes bacterium
CCGCCACACGCTGCCCTGCGCCATTTTCGACAGTCGTTCGTCGTTCAGTTCCAACTCATTGCTCCTGTTGTACCGGTCGACCCCAGTCCGCCGCCCCTTCCGTCACTGTGGTGCCGTTACCGACTCCGGCCATCGCCAGAGCACGCTCCAACACCGAAATTACTTTTTGGGCGTAATCGGGGTCAGCCGCCCAGCCACGGGCCAAATCTTCCCAGTCGTCAACCGGCTGGCCAGTGCGGGCGGCAACCAGACCATACCGCGGATCGACAGGCTGACCGTCGGGAACTTCCATGCCCAGATAGGCAGCCATATGCTGAATGTGCGCCCTGACTCCCAGCCGGGGACTGTAAAAATGATGTCCGGGATTGCCGTTGCCGGTCGCACCCAGCCCACAGAAATTGTTCTGCCATGGATAAACATCGTTGCCGTATCTTAAAAAACCGGTTTCCAGCAACGCCTGGGATATGGCTAGATCTGGCCTGATCCCGTACAGTCCCGCCTCATCGTAGTAGTACCCCACCCATTCCTCGACCGGACACATCAGTTCAGGATTAGGGTTGTTATGATAAATCATTTCCACAAACACCGCAGAAGTAACCTCGGCCACCCCGGTTACCGGCATCCCGTTGACCGCCGGCCGGCCGGACATGACCAGCACTGCTGCCAGGACAGCAATTAAAACACCAGTTCTGATCATACACCCCATTGTTGCAAAGAAGTTAACCCAAATTCTACACCAACCGCCGCAGGCTATCAACTTTTTGCCATCCGGTTGTTCATTCCGGCAGTTGGTAGGAATGGGGACAATTTTGCCGAATATTGCCAGCCATGGATGTTTTGTCGGTTTTCAACCGTCAGTCTGATCGCTGCCGGCGGCCACTCAGGGAGCACAGTCGACGCTGCCCGGACGCCGGCCCGGCCGGCAGCCATGCCCGGCCACCCTCTCGGCCATGACTTCTTTAACGTGGCTGGTCTGGCCGGGAGGCCAGTTCTGCTTGCTGACCGTATCGGCGCTGTTCGCGGCCCTGGCGGTTATAGGCCTGTTGCGTGGCTGGCGCAACCGTACGGCCACCGGGCTGTTCGCCGCATACTGCCTATGGCCGTTGATGGCCTGTGGTATTGCCTGGCTGGCCGGCCGGGTTGTACCGGTCTGGACCGGCAACCGGCTTTTGCCATTGGCCGGTCTGTTCGGTCTTACCCTTGGTACTGTGCTGTTTACCCTGATGATAGACCAGATCATATCCCCGGCAAGCCGCCCAGGCCCCGGTACGTATACCATACTGGCCGCCGGCCCGTTGCTATCCGGGTTTTTGATCGCAAGTCCGGCGGCAGCCAGTTTGCTGCGACCGGCAGTGTACATATGGCTGCTGCTGACCTGCACGGCCATGATTGCCCGTCTGCTGAAAAAGTCTGTCTTCGTGCCGTGTTTCTGGCTGCCGCTGGCAGCTGTCCTGTCCTACTGCGGCTTGGTGCTGACCGCCGTGTCCGGCTGGCAATTTGGCCATGCCCAGATAATCGTCGTTGTCATCTTTCATTGTTGTTCCCTGCTATTTCCGGCCGCCTGGCTGTCCGGCCCGGCAATGGCTGTCCGGCCCGGGCGGGACGAGACACCGGAAACCCTCCACATGCAGTCGGCGCTGCTGCGTTTACAGATCAACCCACATTTCATCCACAACACACTCAACTCTATCAGCGCCCTGATCAATTTCGATGGGGCCAAGGCCCAGCGCCTGATCAACCGGTTCAGCAACTATCTGCGCACCAATGCGGCTATCAGCCACCAGGATGCCCTGACCACCCTGGGCAACGAGATAGTTGCAATCGAGAACTACCTGGAAATTGAGCAGGTGAGATATGACGACCGGCTCCACTACACCATAAATTGTCCCCCGGACGTGCTTAACACCCCGGTTCCCCCTCTCAGCCTGCTGACATTCGTTGAAAATTCTGTGCTGCACGGCCTGCACCCAAAGCCGGAAGGCGGCCATATAGAGTTGACCGCCCGCCGCACTCCGCATGCAGTAACAGTAATCATCGAAGACGACGGCGTCGGTGTCGGCGACGGTTTTGACATCGGACATTTTATCGGCAACGGACAGTCCATAGGTGTTCGCAACAGTTACCTGAGGCTGGTCAGGCTTTGTTCCGCCCGCGTGGCAATCGGCAGCCGGTCTCCGTCGGGGACGACAGTCACCGTAACCATTCCCTGTGAGGTCAAATAATGTTGAAGGCAGCAATTCTTGATGATGAGCCACTGGCCGTTAAAAACCTGAAGTTTTTGCTTGAAAAATACGATAATATAGATGTAGTCCATGATGACACCTCGCCTGACCGGTTTCTCAGCGTCATGAAAAGCGGTCTGAAGATCGATGTTGTGTTTGTCGACATCCGGATGCCCGGGATTAGCGGTCTGGACGTCGCCAGGGCGGTGGCGGAGATGGACGGCGATGTGGCCGTTGTGTTCTGCACGGCCCACGATGAATACGCGCTGCCGGCCTTTGACGTCAATGCCACCGATTATCTGCTCAAGCCTGTTGACCGCGATCGTCTGGACAAGACAGTAGCGCGCCTGCTAAAAAAAGCCAACATCAGCTCGTTCCGCCGGCGGCTAATTCCGCGGATGCTATGTCTGGGCAAGTTTGAAATCGAAACCAGCCAGGGCACCATCAGGTGGCCAAGCCGCAAGAGCGAAGAGGTGGTAGCTTTTCTGCATCAGAATTATGACAAGTCTGTACACAAGGAGCAGATTATCGAAAACCTGTGGCCGGACAGCGACCTAAGCGCCGCTCTGGTCAACCTTCAGTCCACCATTTACCGTGCCCGCAAGGCCCTTGCCCCGCTCAGCGGCTTCGTACAGATAACCTATCACAAGGACTACTACCGGCTGATGTTCAGCGGCTATAGTGAACTCGCGGAGATGGAGCGTATTTCGGCCATGCGCCCCAAGTCAATTGCCCCGGAACTGGCCAGCCGGCTGGAAAAATGGCACTACGGCAACAGTTATCTCGAGGCCAACGGCTGGTTGTGGTCCTATCCATACGCCGCAATGCTGGAGAAAAAACTCTCGGCGTACCTCGGCCCCTATCCTGATTAGCCTTATCCGGAGGTGAATGTTTTATGAAGCCCATTTCCCGGACTGATCTGTTATCACCCATTGCTGCCGGCACGCCGACCGGGCCGGCCGTTCCACCTGACAAACCGGACAACAGTCCGGAGGTAACCGTCACCGATGGCCCCGTTCCGGCATCAATCCGCCAAAAAAGTGAGAAGGTTGATCCGGCAAGCGGAAAGATGAAAATCGATCACGAAAAAATCCGGCAGTTCATGGATGAAATAAGGCAGATGAAGCAGAACGAGGAAAGGGTCATCGCTCATGAGGCAGCTCACGTAGCCGCCGGCGGACAGTATGCCGGCGGGCCGAGTTATGGCTACACCCGCGGTCCCGATGGCAAAAGCTACATAACCAGCGGTGAAGTCCCGATCGATGTCAGCGAGGAGGACACCCCGGACAAAACCATCGCCAAAATGGCCGTAGTCCAGAAGGCTGCCCTGGCCCCCGCCGACCCTTCCCCTGCCGACCTTGCCATTGCCGCTCAGGCGGCCCTGATTGCGGCAATTAACCGCGGCAAGCTGGCCGCCCAGTCCAACCCGGCAGCCACCGGCGACAGCGAGCATGATGAACAGCCAAAGCCGCCTGTCACTGGCGTCTCAGCCGTCGGTGGCTCTTACGTTGACCGACAGTCACCAAAAACTGAAGTCATGCCGACAACCGGCGGCAATGATCGCCTAACCGGTGTGGCCGGGGTTGATGCTGCCGGGGTCCGACCTCCCGGCAACACAAAGAAACAGCCGACATAAAAAGCACCCCGACAGGGTGCTTTTCTCTTGCCATGTATCCTGAACGCCCGTTGTAAACACTGGCCGGGCTGCCAGTTTACAGCCCGACCGGCGAATAATCGAACCGGTTGACGTCAAATAATCCCCTGGCGGTTATTTTTAAGTCGGGGATCACGTTAAGACTCATATACCCTAACCCGATGATGGTGTCGAAGTCATCGCGGATTCCCAGCGAACGAGCGGCTGCCATAATCGCCTCGCTATGGCGGGCCACTTGTTCGGCCGGCAGATCGGACATCAACCCGGCGATCGGCAGTGACAGCCGGGCCAGAACCTGGCCGTCCCGAACCAGACAGATTCCTCCCTGCATCATGACGATCTCACGCACCGCCCGCAACATATCGTCGTCATTCATTCCCAGCACGACGATATTGTGATCGTCATGGGATATGGTCTGAGCTATTGCTCCTGCATTGATCCCAAACCCGCGGATGAACCCCGCGCTTCCCCTGCCCTGACCACTGT
>JAOAFP010000118.1 GCA_026416215.1 Negativicutes bacterium
GTTCTGGCCTGGCCAACCGCCGAAATTGCGGTGATGGGACCGGACGGGGCGGCCAACATAATCTTTCGCGGCGATCCGGATATCGAGGCCCGCAAGGAACAGTACGTAAAGGATTTTGGTACGCCCTACCGGGCAGCCGAACGCGGGTTTGTCGATCAGGTTATCGATCCGGTTGAGAGCAGGGCCAGAATTATTTCCGGCCTGAAAATGGCCAGCAGCAAGCGAGAATCGAGGCCAGCCAAAAAACACGGCAACATCCCGCTGTAACCGATCACCGGCCGAGAATGTCGAGGGTGAAAGACGATGAACTTCTGGAAAAAGCTGTTTGCTAGCAGGGAAATGGAAAATGATGGGACGGTAACCTCGGTAACTGAAACGGCGGAAACTGCTGCCGGCCAGGACGATTCCCGGCTGGAGGCGGGCGACCGCCAGACCGATCAGCGGCTTATTGCCGCCATTGCCGCTGCCGCGGCTGCGTGTTATGGTGATCAGGCTGACGAGCCAGAAATAGTCGCGGCGGTAATGGCGGTTATCCACAGCATCAACGGGCCGGGGCAAACCGGTTACGCAATGCCTCCTGATGTGTCGGGCAGCGTCTGGGCTGTCTGGGGCCGCACCAGGTTAATGAACGAGCGGTTGAAGATGTACTACCGCTGAATCTCACTGAATGAATTTTACTTGTTACCGTGAAGGAGGAGACCATGAGAAAATTTGTTGTGAAGGTAAACGGGGTTGAGTATCAGGTTGAAGTCAGGGAAGAAGGGGTGGCAGTTGCCGGCGGGGCAGCCACAGCAGCTCAGGCACCGACGGTGAGGGTCATCGAGGATACCCCCAGGCCAGCCGCCCAGATCGCGGCCACAGACAGGGCTGAAACTCCTGTGGTAAAGGCCGTTGCGGCCGGTGCCGGGGAGACCGCGATCAGTGCGCCGATGCCGGGGAAAATTATTCAGGTCAAGGTAAAACCCGGCGATCCGGTTGAGAAAGATCAGGTGGTGATCATTCTCGAAGCAATGAAAATGCAAAATGAAATACGCAGTTCGGTTGCCGGCACCATTAAGGCGGTCAACGTGGCGACTGGCCAGAGCGTTAAACCGGGCGAGGCGATGATCATCGTCGGATGATAATCCGTCTGCCGGATCAAGGAGTTGCGGGCCCGGCCGAAGGCATTCCCGCTGATGAAAAAAACACTGGCGTCACTTCTCAATCGTCGCTGCCCCCCGTTCTCATGGCGCAGCCCCTTTTGGCAGGTTGTTATTTTACTGATGATGGCTGCGGCCGGACTTGCCGGAATGGTGGTGGCAGTTGTTATTCATCAGGGGCAGCCGGAGAGGACTAAAACCCAGATCGTCAGCGTAACCAGCGGGATGGGTGCGTACGAGGTCGGCCAGCTGCTGGCCGAACGGGGTATAATATTTAGCCCGCTCCTGTTCAAGCTGGAAGCCCGTCTGACTGGGGTGGACGAGCGGATTCGTGTTGGCAGCTACAAAATTTCAGCCGATATGTCGACAAGGCAGATTTTGGCAGTACTCAGTGCAGTGCCCGACCAGGAGCCGCGGATCACCGTGCCTGAAGGTTTCACTGTCGATAAAATAGCCGGACTGCTGACCGACAAAGGACTGGATGGCGAAAAATTCAAAATTCTGGCCGGCGAGTTCAGGCCACACGGCTATATGCTCACCGAACAGCCGGTCAGATATCCCTGCGAGGGATTTTTGTTCCCTGACACCTACGATCTGGACATTGTGACACCAGAGAAATCGCTGCTTTTAGCCATGGATGCCCGTTTCGGCAGCAAGGCTGCAACTATGTTGAGGGAAAAGGGGTTGACGGATGACGGTATCCGGGCAATTGTCACGATGGCTTCTTTGATCGAGCGGGAAGCTAGGCTGCCTGCCGAACGCAAAATAATCGCGTCGGTTTTCTACAACCGCCTGGCCGCCGGCATGCCCCTGCAGTCGTGCGCTTCCGTCCAGTACATAATCGGCTATGAAAAAGAGGTGTTGTCACTGGAGGATACCATGACCCCGTCACCGTACAACACCTACCTGCATCTTGGCTTGCCGCCGGGCCCGATCTGCAACCCCGGTGAAGCATCGATTGAGGCTGCCCTGTTTCCGGAAAACACTGACTATCTGTACTTTGTCGCCGATAACCGGGGAGGCCATCACTTCAGCAAAACCTACGACGAACATCTTCGTTATATTAATGAGAACGGACAAAATTGAACTGCTGGCCCCGGCCGGCAACATGGAAAAACTGAAGTTTGCCCTACGGTTCGGGGCTGATGCCGTTTACTGCGGCGGCAAAGAGTTTAGCTTGCGGGCGTCGGCCGGCAATTTCACCCTCGATCAGCTGGCGGATGCGGTTAAAATCACCCGCCGTCTTGGGAAAAAGCTATACGTAACAGTAAATGTCTTTCCTCATGAAGCCGATCTGCGACAGCTGCGAGACTATATCGGGCAACTTGGGGAGATCGGACCGGATGCGCTTATCGTTGCCGATGCAGGCGTTTGGCAACTTTGTCGGACCATTGCCCCCGAAATACCGCTGTTTTTGAGCACCCAGGCCAATGTTCTGAACAGCGCCGCCGTGGAATTCTGGCGGCAGCAGGGAGCCCGGAGGATAATTCTGGCCCGTGAGGTGCGGCTGGCTGACTTGCGTGAGCTCGCCGGCAGTACCGGAGTTGAGCTGGAGGTATTCTGTCATGGGGCGATGTGTATCGCCTATTCCGGACGCTGCTTACTCAGTGCCTACTTCAACCGACGCAGTGCCAATCTCGGCGAATGCACCCATCCCTGTCGTTGGGAGTATCACGTCCGGGAAACTACCAGGCAGGAGGACGGGATAATGGCGGTAGAGGAAGATCCCCGGGGCACCTATTTGTTTGCTTCCAGGGATCTCTGCCTGTTGCCGTACCTGCCGGACCTGATTGACTGTGGCATTGCCAGCCTGAAAATCGAGGGACGGATGAAAAGCCTCCACTATGTGGCTACTGTCTGCAAGGTTTACCGCCAGGCGCTCGATTGTATCGCTGCCGGCCGTCAGCTGGACTTCGGCTGGGCCAGGCGGGAGCTGTCCATCGTTGCCCAGCGCAGTTATACAACCGGATTTATCGGCGATGTGCCCGATAGGGAAATGCAGATTTACCGGGATATTCAAACGCCGTCGCCGTGGGAATTTGCCGGCGTGGTCGTGGGACGCGACGACAAACGGCGACAGGTTCTGATCGAACAGCGCAACAAGATCAGCTTGGGCGATCAACTTGAGTTTATCCAACCGCAGGGAGAAAATATCCGGATGACGGCGGCGGGGATGACTGACGAGTTGCACAGTGGAAAAATCGGGTCAACACCCCACCCGCTAATGCGTTACTGGCTGCCGGTGACCACGGCGATCCCGGCCAGGCATTCACTGCTTAGGGTAAAAAGATCGGAAAATGATGCTTCATGACTGCGATCTGGTCGTCCGGGTACCCAGGGACAGGATTAACTTTCTCAACCAGATCATCGAGGGCTACGAGTATCTGGGGGTGGTGACCACCCTCAACCGCGACCGCAATGAGGTGCTGATCCGTTGCACTTTAGACACCCTCGGCGATGTTGAGGATGTCGTCGCCACGCTGCCGTTTGCAGCCGAGATTATCGCCGGCAGTGGCAGCAAGCGGCGGTCAGAACCGAATAAATAACTTGGCAAAGGCAGGGTGAGAAATTTGGAAAATCGCATTGAAAAACTAATGGCTATCATCGAGGGGGAGGGAGCAGATGCGGTAGTCCTGACCAAACCCGAACACCTGTACTACTTTACTGGTTTTGTAGGCACTCTTGGCTATTTCCTTGCCAGTCGGGGCGGTGCCCGTGTCCTGCTGGTTGACAGCCGGTACACTACCCAGGCCCGGGAACAGGTTCCCCCGGGAATAGATGTTGTGGAATTCCGGCTGCCGGGAATTACTGATGCCCTGACCCGGCAGATACAGCGGATTAATATAAGGCGGGTCGGATTTGAAGGCAATCACCTGGTCTACAGTGAGTGGAACAGGTTTTCCGCCTGTCTGGCCCAGGCGGTTGACGGCCTGGAAGTTATAAGCATTGACGTTTCTTCAGCAAGGATGATCAAAGAGGAGGAGGAAATCAGCAAAATCAAAACGGCGGTGCAGATTGCCTGCGAAGCCTTGCGTCGAACGCTGCCGGCCGTCAGACCGGGAGGGCGGGAAATGGATGTGGCAGCC
>JAOAFP010000119.1 GCA_026416215.1 Negativicutes bacterium
ATATGTATGACAGCGGACAATTGACATCGTCCTCACCTGCCTCCACCGCCAGCCGTTTGTGCCCCATCCCCTCGAGAATCCGCACTTCCTGCCTCAGTTCAGCCTCGGTCAGCCGGCGGCGGGCAAACCGGTTCCTGACCCTGTAACCACAGTAGGCGCAATCATTGACGCAGTAGTCGCTGATGTAAAGGGGAGCAAAAATCACCACCCGGCGTCCGTAAATTTTATCTTTTATCCGACCGGCCGCTGTCAGCACCGCCTGCCTGACCTCCCGATCCCGGCAGACGGCCAGCGCCGCCAGCTCAGGTTCGCCCAGCCCCCGGCACTGCCCTGCCCCGTCCACCACCGCCAGTAGCCGGCTGGCACCGATACCGGCCGCTTCAGCCAGAACCGCGTCTATTTCCCGTTCATCGATAAAACATGCGCTTTGCCACTCATTGTCCGACCAGGCCATCGTTTAACCCTTTTGCCTTTCCCGCTGTTTCACCATGTTTTTGCCGGCCCGGCAAACGGCTGGACCGCCCTGTCCAGTATCCCCTGCAGGGCGGCAATCGCCAGACCGTAGTTTGTAATAGGCACCCCTGCTTCCCGGGCCTGCCAGATCCGCCACAGCATTTCCCGCCGGTTGATCATGCAGCCCCCGCAGTGAATAATTAGATCATAGCCGGCCAGATCGGCCGGGAAAGTGTTACCGCTGGACCAGCCCAGCTGAATTTCGCCGCCGGCCTGCTGACGCAGCCAGCGCGGCAGTTTTACCCTGCCGATGTCATCTTCTGT
This sequence comes from Negativicutes bacterium, assembly GCA_026416215.1. Taxonomy (GTDB): domain Bacteria; phylum Bacillota; class Negativicutes; order SKW292; family SKW292; genus SKW292. The sequence continues at coordinate 778 of JAOAFP010000119.1, forward strand.
CCGGTGATGGGTACAGGCCTCGGCCAGCAAGACCTTATCCCCGGGCCTGAGGGTCAGCAGGCGCTCCGCCCCGGCCAGCAGCACCGGCAAATCGCCTCGGTAACGGGCAAACAGCACGGAAAATGACGTCAGCATCACGTCAGGCGGAATGTCTGCCTCGACTTTGAGGAAGACCTGCGAATCGGTAATGACCAGCCGTGGCGGATGGCGCAGGCTGGCCAGGGTTGCCGCCAGTTCCCGCTCCTTGCAGATTACAGCCAGGGCGTCGTGATCCAGCAGGTCTCTCAACACCTGGACCTGAGGCAGAATAAGCCGGCCTTTGGGGGCGGCCAGATCGATGGGCACCACCAACACAGCGGTCTGTCCATTGTTGACAATATCCCCGACCAGTTTCTGCTCGTCCCAGTCGACCGGCGCCTGGCGAAGCATAGCCAGCCGTAAATCGTTGAGTCCCCGGCCGTTAATTGCACTTACCGCAACCGCCGGACAGCCGAATTCAGCACAAATCAGTCCGGCCAACCGGTCGGACTGGTCGGTCAGATCGGCCTTGTTGACCGCCACCACCATGGCCAGACCGCGCTGACCACACTCGACGATAATCGCCCGGCTGTCGCTGTCCAGTCCCCGGCTGCCGTCCACCACAACTACCGCCAGATCGGCCCGCCGCATCACCTCACGGGTTCTGGCCGTCCGCTGCCCGCCGAGCTGACTGTCATCGTCCAGTCCGGCCGTATCGTAAAGCACCACCGGCCCCAGCGGCAAAATTTCCATGTTTTTCACCACCGGATCGGTGGTGGTGCCGGCCAGCGGCGAAACGATCGCCACCTCCTGCCCGGTCAGGGCATTGATCAGGCTGGACTTTCCGGCATTGCGGCAGCCGACAATGACCATGTGCAGACGATTGCCGCGCGGTGTTTCCATTGGCGCTCCTTTTCGGGTTTTTTTGTCCATTATATCGTCGCCGATCGGGCTTGTCCAGCGAACAAAAAAAAAAGCGGCTTGCGCCGCCCTACAGTTTTCCGAGATTCAAATTCCGAATCAACATCACCTCGCCCCGGCCCATGGCCAGCAGCCTGGCAATCTCATCGACCTCGTAGCCCTGCCGCAGCATGTCCACAACCCTTATCGTCCTGGCCCGCGAACTGTCTTCGGCCTGTTCCTCCCCGACAACCAGCCGGGCCGATTCGTCACCAGCCACAAAGCCAAACACCTCGGCGGCTGAAGGAGCGTCGTCCGCCGCGCCGCTGGCCGGCAGCGGCTGACGGTGTAGCTGCTGGGCAGCCATTTGCTCACGATAGGAGCTCATGATCGCTGCCGTAGAATATCCGCCTTGCAGCCCGGTCCCGTCTTTGCCCCGTAATTCCCCGGCACTGCCCTGCAGCAGTCCGCCGTTGATCTCACTCTGGATCAGCAGCCGGTTCATAATGTTTATTTGGGTGTCCATTGCCGCAATCTTGCTGTCTGCCTCGGCCAGCAGAAGTTCCAGGTGGGCGCTCAGGTCCTCCATCCGCTTGATGACGCTGTCGCCGGTTGTCTGCAGTTCCCGTTGCAGCCGTTCCATGCTGTCGCTGGCGTCGTTCACCACCAGCTTCCACAGTGCCCGGCGGCGCATCACCACTATTACCGCCAGGACAGCCACCGCCAGCCACCATAACCAGTTGCCGTTCACCATAACTGTTTTGCCTCAGCCTTCATCGTCACACCGATATGTCCAGCCGGCTGCCGCGAAATTTATCCCGGCCGGCCGCCGGGGCCGGCTCTTCCGGTTCAGGCGGCCGGCCGGCCTGGCTTTGCCGCTGGTTGCCTTTCTGGTTCTTTTTCTCTCCCTTCTCCTTCTCGCGGGTAACCCTGCCCCCTTCGCTGCGGGGGGAATGCTGCACCTGTTTCTGCCGCAGCTCGATTTCCTGCTGTTTCTGTCCAACCATCTGCTGTTGTTGCAAAGTGCTCTGACGGTCGGCGTACTGCTGGGCCCGCCCTACCTCATTGGCCTGCGGCACCGTCAACTGTAGGTCAATCGGCCTGATCCCCATTCGCGCACCTCGCTCACCTGCCGTCACTACTCCTTGTACGGCGTTATTGCAAGCCCGTCGTCGGTTTCGATAAAACGGACAAACCGCATGTCGCGCGTGATCAGCTTGCTGCGACGGCCCACACTTACCCTGACTCCGGCGTAAGCCCGGTCGCGGATGTTGATCGCGCTGACATGCAGCACACTGAACTGTTCCGACAGTTCTCCCAACCGCTGCTGGTACTGTTCGAGCTGACTCTGCAACCTGAACTGGGTCTTGGTCAGCTGCAGCTGCATCGCCCGGCTCTCCTCACTCAGCCGGCCGGTCTGGGCCATGGTTTTCAGTTTGTCCAGACCGGCCTGTACTTGCTGCAGGTTGATTTCCAGCTGCTTAATCTCCGAACGCAACATCAAAGCCTCTTCCCGCAGCTTAGGGTCGACCCCAACATGGATCTCGGTCGATACCCCGACATCGGCCCCTGCCACCCGGCAACGCACTTCCTCGCCGGCCGAAACCCGACCGCCAACAATCACCCCTTTGCCGCCCACCACGAATACCCGGCGCCGGGCCGTGACCTGACTGTGATAAACTATGTCCTTGATGTAGACGCTGTCCCCGGAATGTATGACCGCATTTTCGGCAAAATTGGCGGTCAGCACCCGCCGGACCTTCACCCGTTTCTGAATTCCCTGGTGGATATTTACATTTTCCGCCACCAGCTCACCGCCCAGAACCCCTCCGCATATCTCGGCGTGACCGGTGACGGTCAGACGGGCGCCGTTGAGCAATGAGCCTTGCACAACAACGTTTCCGTCAAACTCAATGGTGCCATCAGTGGCCTCAATGTCCCCCTCAATAACCAGAAGCGGTACAACCCTCAGCTTGCCGTTAAAGAATTGTGCCATGCCGTCACAGGTGGCAACAGCCAAATCGCCCTTAACCTCAACGTTCTGTCCCGCCGGTATGGCAATATCCCTGCCGGAAACTGCCGGCACCGCCATGCCCAGCACGTCCTTCCCCTCCGGCCCAAGCTCGCAGGGGACGCGCTCGACGATTGTCTGCCCAGCCTTCACCTCTACCAGCGGCAATATCGAATTGACCGGCAACCCTTCCTCCACCCGCTCGTGGCTGTGCAAACTGTCCCGATCCACCCAGTACTTCAGATAAGCATCCGGGCCAGGCTGGGGATAATCGCCACTGGCAAATTTTTGCCTCAGTCCGATTCGGAAGTAAGCCCGCTCGACCGCCTTGCGGTCAATGCCGTGTACCACCCCTGATTTTTCGACCCGGCGCCAGGCGTCGTCCAGCGACGCCCCGCTGCCGGTGGCGTACTGAATATAGGCGGACATCCCGTCCTGGGAAACAAAGATCTCTATGTCCTGCTGGTTGCGGTAGCGCAACCCCTCAATCCGCACCCAGCCCACCC
>JAOAFP010000120.1 GCA_026416215.1 Negativicutes bacterium
AGATGTGTATAAGAGACAGCACCCAGGTGGTGGCCCTGGGGGGATTGTTGGCCACCAGCAGCGGCCTGGCGTTAGGCGTGCCAGGGGTGGATCCGGCGACCTACGGTTATCCGACGTCCAACTGGCAGGCATGGCAATCGCAAAACACTGCGGTCAATGTGCAGAGCATGGGCAATAACAGCACCGGGACAATGAACATCACCCTCAATCTGGCAGCCGGTGGTGATACCAACAGCGGCGACAGCACCGTTTACAACATCTACCTGAACTCCCAGGGATTGCAGAATCGGCAGATGTCGCCGCAATACACCCCGCCCACCAGTGGTGTCAATATGATGAACTACCTGAACGGGCTATGGAACGTCATGATTACGGCCGATGCATTTATCAGTGCTGATCCGGTGGCGATTACCGGGGCACTGTTAGGTGACTATCAGAGTATTGCCGGCCTGGTGAAGTCCGGCGCCAGTGGACAGGCGGGCAACAGCAACAAGGCCTACACCGTGGCCTATGGCCCGTTCATCGCCTACGCTGACAACTGTACGGTCACCCAGGGGGGGGTCAGCATTCCCTTTTCCCAGGACATGGTGAACGGTGACAACAATGCCCTGCTCTACGATCCCAACGCAACCATGTCCACCACGAATCTCAACATCTTCCTCCGCAACCAGCTGGTATTGATCGATTTCAGACAGTTTACCTATGAAAACGGCGTCTTTGCAGGTTTAACAACCGCTGATACTCTGTACGTGGCGATAATCAACGAGGCGGTGCAGGCGGCGGCGACGGCGGCAACCATGACGCAGGCTAATGCCCTTGGGCAAGTGGATATGGTTGCCTTAAACAGTAATGCAACCCCACAACAGGTGACTGAACGCCGGCAGATGGCAACCAGAATCTATGCGGCAATCGCTGCGTTGAATAAAATTAATCCCAGGCTGGCGGAGGCGTTTGCTGACAAGTTCAGCTTCAGGGCGGTGACGGCCCTTGAGCAGCTGACGCCGGCAGAAAAAAAGCTGGCTATGAAGAAACTACTGACCGAGGCTGAGGAAATTCTTAAAGAGATCAAAAAAACCGATCCCGGATTTAATCTCAACCTGATTTAGTCGGCCGGATTACCGGAACAAAGAAACTTTGGGGAGGATAAATTGATGCGACTCAACGGTTACCTGACTGTGACACTGGTTACGGTCCTCGTCTTCCTGGCCGGGTTGCCGCCGGCCACGGGAGGAGCCACGCCGGGACAGGGAAGCTACGCATATGTACCGGTATTCACACAGAATTCGACCATGGGGCAAACAGCCAGCCAGACGGTCCCGCTGTCCTGGATCCCGATGACGAACATCATCAATATGACACCGTGGGATATTCAGCTGGAGGTGAACGGCAGCTATCCGTCGCCGTTTATCGAGACAGGCATTTCTTCGCTTACAATCAAGGGGCTTAACAACAACAATGTCACCGGTTACCACTCGCTGAAACTTCCGATGGTAAATCCATATCAATTTTGGCAGAACCAGGGAAGCAACCCCCCGCCGACGGTGAACAGTGTACTCGAGTTTTACATAAACAGTGACGGTGTAAGCTACGGTAACGGCGTGGGTTATCTGGCTTTTGTCATGAGCGCCAGTCAGTCCTGGTACAATGAAACCAACAACATGACCGAGGGTGCGGTGTATCCGTTACCGGTAATGAGCATCGGCTCAGCACAGGATGGTAATTATGGCTGGCGTAGCGGCAGTTATATAGGTAATCCGTATTCCTGGACCCACAGCGGCGGTCCCGGGGACCCGACCCAGACCTACTATGGCTACTCCAACTGCCCGCTGGTGATGGCCGGACTGGTGGCCCTCCCCAATGCTTACTATGCTGGCAACCCAGTGCCAAACTACAGCAATTGGCAGTTATTTGCCGGGACCGGGACAACGGTTTACCCGGGCAATGCCCCGGGGGTTCTCGCCCCCGTCAATTTTAACTCTGCCGGTTTGATTTACCCCAACTTCTCAGCGGTTGCGCCGGTGCCGATGCCTGCCGGGGTTTCGGCCGGCGGGGCCCTCGATCTCATCGCCATGATTCAGAGCGGTGACGGTGCCGAACTTACCGTGCTGTTTTTAGCTGTGCCGCACAATGCCTCCTACGCAAGGTAGGAGACAGAAGCTTTCGGGCTGGCGGTAAACTAAGGGCTGTGAAAAAGGGGGGGTTTTCACCCCCCCCTTTTTTTCTGTTTGTGCTTGTCCCGGTCCCGGCCGGCCGGGACCGGTGCCGCCGGGGCAGGATGCGGGGCAGGATGTTTTTCCGGCAGGGGACGGTCCTACAGGATTTATCCAGATTTTTGCCCTACAATAAATAACCGCAGGCGGGCTGGCGGCGGGTGGTTCATTGCCGCTGCGGCCGATTACGGAGGAGGTGTTTGGCAATGAAGAAAATTATCCTGGTACTAGCAATGCTGGCCGTACTGACAATTCCGGCTGCCGGGCTGGCAGCCCGGGGTGATTTGGTCAGCTATTCCCTGTATGGTGGGCAACCATTCAGCACCGATCAGATAACTGGCTTCGTCAATAACGCCGGGACAACGGCCGACGCCCTGGACCTGGCCAGGCAGCAGATCGGCCCGGCCCAGTACCCGGTGGCTGCCTATCAGATAGTCTATACGTCGATAAACCACACCGGCCAGCAGATCCCGGTGTCGGGAGTGGTGCTGGTCCCGCAGCACAGCAGTCCGATGCCGCTGCTGGTCTATCAGCACGCCACCATCATCGAGGACAGTTCGGCTCCCAGCGATGTTGCCCATTCCGGGCAGACTCAGGCTCTGATGGGGGCGTTTGCCACCCAGGGTTACGTAGTGGCGATGTCGGATTTCGTCGGTACCGGCCTGGAAACCCAGTTTCCTAGCGAATACCTGTACGCGGCCAGCGAAGCGGCCAACGGTGTGGACATAATCCCGGCAGCGCTGACCCTGTTGCAGAAGCTTGGTGTGCAGACCAACGGCCGGCTGTTTTTGTCCGGCTATTCCGAGGGCGGGCAGGCGGTGTCGGCCCTGGCCGATCTGATTCAGGGCAGTTATCCGCAGTACAGCGTGACGGCAGCGGCGTTCATGGAGGGACCGTACGACATGACCCAGGTTATGAACAATTTCCTCCAGACTCCCGGCGGGGTGAAGCTCGACGATATGCCGGTGGGCAGCCTCATCTGCGCCAAGGCGATCTACGCCTATCAGGGCATATATAACTGGGGGCAGATGTCAACTATTTTCCGTTACCCATATGACGTCCGGGTGAAAAGGGACTTCGGCCAGCCTAATCCCCCCATGTGGCAGCTGGCAGCCGATTATCCGGCCAACACCACCGATATGTTCCTGCCGGCGTTTCTGAAGAGCGCTGAGTCCGGACCGGTGGCTGCCAATATTGCTGCCAACGACACCAATAACTGGGTGCCGAAAATGCCGGTGACCTTCATAAGCTCCACCGGTGATACGCTGATACCCTTTACCGTGACCCAAGACACCTACCAGCTCATGCTGGGCAAAGGCGGCAACGTCAAACTGCTGACCACCCAGTATCCGCTTAACCACCTGCAGAATTTCTTCCCGGCCGTTGCTTTGTCACGGACAATATTTGATCCGCTGGCCGGCCGGCAGTAGAACCGGCGCAGCTCGGTCCGGGCGGGCTTCTGGCTGGCAGCGGGGGGATCGCGCGGCGACAGGCCACATTGGCCGGCGGTGAGCCTCCACTTTATGATCACGGGGGTAATGACGGCATGTTAATCAGATCGATGCAGAAGAACGACATTGAACAGGTGCTTGAATTGTGGCAGGAGTCTGCCGGTGAAGGGCTTTACCTCTACCCGGACGACGACTTGGATGGCATTGCCAGGTTTCTTGACCGGAATGAGGGGATGAGCTTTGTTGCCGACGACAACGGCCGGGTGGCAGGGGTGTTGCTGGGTGGCTACGACGGCAAGTGCGGTTACCTGTACCATCTGGCCGTCGACCGGGATTACCGCGGTCAGAATCTGGGGCGAAGGCTGATGGAGGCCACGCTCGGAAAAATGCAGGCCATGGGTTTGCATTCCTGTCACTTTTGCGTGCTCAGGGAGAATAAGCGCTCGGTGGCGATGTGGGAAAGCATGGGACTGTGGCGGCGGGACGAAGGGCTGTCTCTTATACACAT
>JAOAFP010000121.1 GCA_026416215.1 Negativicutes bacterium
ATTTTGCGGGTAAGCATCCAATGTTCAAGGCGGGAGGCAAGATCCACGGATTAAGCTACTTCTTGCCGATTAGCCAGATTGGGCCGGATGGCTACAAAATTGACGGCAGTCGGCCCAGGTTTCTGAAAAGCCTGGTTGGCAACGTCACACCGGCCATCTTACCGGCAGGCAAACGGTATTATATTTTCGGAGCTGGACAGGAGGGGAGACTGGCGCTGGATTGGCTCCGGCTTAGCCAACGTACAGTGCTGGGCTATTTTGACAACGACCGGGCAAAACACCGCACACAATACCTCGGGTTTACGGTTTACCCTCCCCAGCCGGTGGCTGAGGATTGCGCCATAGTGATCGCTTCGGGCTGGTTTGCGGAAATACACCGGCAATTACTGACAATGGGCGTTTCCCCCGGGCAGATACACCGTTATGATGAACAGAGTCACGCCTGGTTGCTGATCAGAAGCTATCCGGGCCAAGCTGTAAATTGTTGCGCTGATGTTCAAATACCATTGTGATCAATTTGACAAGTTGGTTCTAATCACATTCCGCAAACCGGACAGTGCGGAGAATCTGCTCGCCCTGCACAACTCGCTCAACAGCTGGCGTAATGTCCTGCCGGGAGCCAGGATAGTTGTGGTGGGCTGTCGGGGGGCTAGTGAGTTTAGCGACGGCAGGATGGTTTTCGACGAGTGCCTGCCGTCCTGGTGCGATGAACGGCAACCAATGTGGATGCCGGAACTGCTGGAAATTCCGCAGAAAAACCACCCGGCCAGATTTTACTGCTTGCTTAACCCCGATATTATTATCACCAGTTCAGTGGCCAGGGCGGTTTCTGTCCTCATGGATGCCTATCGGGACAGTAGCAAAAAAATGTTGGCCATAGGTAGGCGCATAAATCTTACTGTACGAGAAAAATTGGAGTTCGATAACGACTGGGAATTTCGTCTGGGCAAAGCTGTGGCTGAACGGGGCAATGACGAGGGTTTTTGTGCCATTGATTTCCATTTGTTCACGGCTGGTCTGTTTTGTGAGCTGCCAGCCATTTATTGCCGGCACGGAACGGATCAGGTGCTGATATATTCGGCGTTAAGTGACAATGCAGACGTTGTGGACATAAGCGATCAGGCCTGTATCATCCACCAGGTACACGCTCCGGGATATGGCAGCCTCGACCCGTTTGCCGACGAAGTTTCCCGCCATTCCTACGAGATGATAAGCCATCTGGATGGCTACAACTACTTCAATGCCACCCACTATTTGACTGACCGGGGAGAAATTTTGCGTTTACCGTCGATTGAGTACCGAATCAAAACCTTAACCCAAAAAATCATTGAGCTGGCGGGAAGCCGTCCGATTGCCATCTGGGGCACGGGGGGAACGGGGCGCAGCCTGGCTGACATCCTCCTGTTTCACGGCGGGAATTTAAGTTGCTTTTATGATAACGATCGAGCTAGGCAGGGTGATAAGTACCGCGGTATTGAGACAAGAAAGCCCGTCGACATAAGAGAATTTATCGTCGTTGCTTCCAGTTTCTATCCGGAGATCAAACGGCAGCTTGAGAATATGGAGCTGACAGAAGGGGCGGATTTTATCGGGCTGTATCATTTCCCGGGCCGGATCAGGGTTAATTTTGCCAGCTTAAAGTTATAAATCTTAGTTTATAACTCACAAGCTTACGGTTAAAATCGCCACAATCGATGGCGAGGTGCCGTTTTGGCGGCAGGGAGTGCAATTTGTTGAACTCATTTGAATGTCTAGCAGCTTCACCCCCCCGTTTAAGCCAGCGCATACGGCAGGTGCTGGCCGGGGCCGGACGGGCGGTGGTGGTTGGTCGGATGGCCGGTCTGGTGGAGGAAAGCCGCAGAATACTGGCTGACTGGCCGGAGATTGAAGCAAGCTTCGTCGCTGACACTGAACAGCTGGTGCCCAGTCCTGACCGGGATCGAGTTTATTTTTTCTGCGACGAGGACAACCGTCAGCCGATCGAACAATTGCGGGCAGCCGGGGGGATAACTACATCGACATGCGCTGGGCGGGCTGCCGGCGGATGTTTGACCCCCAGCCCATTGCGGCCGCGGCCGGCGAGATTGATTTTGTGTATTGCTGGCTGGCCGACGAGCAGTCGCGGGAAACCCTGCTCGGCATTCTGCGCTACCGGCTGAGCGGGGATCCCCATTGGCTGAAAGTTTCAGCTTACCGGCAGTACCTACACCCGGAAATTATCAACCGGCCGGTGGCGACAGTTGTTGACGGCGGGGCGTTCAACGGCGATACTGCCGTGCATTTTTACCGGGCGTTTGCCGGCTTGAAGCGCCTGGCCGCTTTTGAGCCAGATCGGGGAAATTACCGGCAGCTGCTGGAAAATTTGACGCAGCTTGAGATGGCCGGGGTTACCTGCCGGCCGGTAATGGCCGGACTGGCCGGCCGGACCGGTGATGGGGCGTTTGTGGCCAGCGGGGATGCCGGTTCCCAGTTTCGGGATGATGGACAGCAGCTGGCCGCCATGATCAGGCTGGACGAATTTTGTCGAAACGAGGGCTGGAAGGTGGACTACCTAAAGCTGGATGTGGAAGGGATGGAGCGGGAGGCACTGGACGGCGGGCGGCAGACAATTGTCAGTCAGCGGCCGGCACTGGCAGTATCGGTCTACCACCGGACCGATGACCTGTGGGCAATACCGGTCATGATTGCCCGGGAGTTTCCCTGGTACAGGCTGTACCTCGGCCATCATCGCAGTTTCTGCTGGGGGGAAACGGTGGTGTATGCGGTATGAGGCGGCTTAAATTGCTGCTGGTTGCCCCCACGGTTGACTACCCGCCCCGCAACGCTTACTACATGCGGATCGTTCAGCCGGTGCTGGCTCTGGCCGGTCAGGGGCGGCTGGAAGTGGACTTTTTGTTTTATAAGAACGATCGCCGGCAGCGCCGGCGGGGGGCGGCCGGACTGAGATCTCAGCCCGGGGTGGGACAGGTGGCGGCAGTCGATCAGCCATTGGTCAGCGTGGAGCAGACGCTGGATTATATGCAGTTTGGCCGCGAACCGGCTCAGGTCGCGGCCTTGCGCAGCCGGGAAATGGCAGACCGGTTGACTAAGATGGTGGCCGGCGGGACCTATGACATAGTCCAGATTGAGCAGTCGTATATGCTGTGGCTGGTGCCGGTGGTAAGACAGGCCTCACCCGCAGTTAGGGTGGTCTACGGTTCTCACCAGCTGGAGTGGGAGCTGTGGCAGCGCCGCAGCCAGGCTGACGGGGAGGATGAGGGGCTGAGGAGACTGTATGCCCGCCAGGCCGGATTGCTGAAAGAATGGGAAACCCAGGCCATCGGCCAGGCCGACCTGGCCCTGTTCATTGCCGACCGCGACCGGCAGCGGGTGTGTGAACGGTGGCCGGAACTCAGCTGGGCAATCATCCCGCCAGCGGTTGACAAGGGATATTTTGCTGTGCATCGGGCCAAGCGGCCGCAGTATGGCGTTTTGTACCTGGGCGGGCTGAACTGGTACCCGTCGGTCCAGGGCCTGACGTGGTTCCTGTCCGAAGTCTGGCCGTTGCTGCGGGCGCAGTGCCCGGGCGCCGGCCTGCACGTAGTGGGTTCGGGTGAGCCGTACGGCCGGCTGCGGGAGGAGATGGCCCGGGCTGCCGGTGTGACCTTCTGGGGCTACCAGTCTGACGAGCGGGCATTTTTTTCCCGGGCGCGGGCGTTGGTGGTACCGCTTGGCATTGCCGCCGGGATGAGGTATAAAATCGCCATTGCCGCCGCCTGCGGCACACCGGTGGTGGCAACCACGGTGGGGGCGGAGGGCTACGATGGGCAGGGGATTATCACTGCCGACCGGCCTGAGGATATGGCCAGGGCACTGGCGAGACTGATCGAGGACCGTGACTTAAACGACCGGATGTCTGGGCTGGGGCGGGAGATGGCCAAACGTTATGCCCTGCCGCGGGTGGTGGAACAGCTCTGGCAGGCGTATTGCCGGGTGACGGGCGGTGCTTAGGGCGTTAGTCACCGGCGGGGCCGGCTTCGTTGGCAGCAATTTCGTTGCCGCCTGGACATCCGACCGTTGCCGTGAGGCGGTGGTCTACGACAATTTCAGCCGCGGGCGGCAGGAGTTTCTCGCTCCGCTGGCCGGGCGGGGCAACGTTAAGGTAATCACCGGCGATATTCTTGACGGGGAGCGTCTGGCCGGTGCTATGT
>JAOAFP010000122.1 GCA_026416215.1 Negativicutes bacterium
ACCTATTCCTATAATGTCCCGGTAGTCATTCTGACCAACAAGCTGGGGCCGGAAAAAGTCATAAACTACGCCAGAAGCCTCGGAATAACCTCACTGGTTACCAGCGGCCCGCAAAATGACAATAACCTGGCCATAGCCCTCGGTGGCCTGACCCGCGGGGTGACGCCGCTGCAAATGGCCAGTGCCTACGGGGTTATGGCCAACATGGGCGTGTCCGTCCCGGCCACACCGATTGTCAAAGTGATTGACCGCCATGGCAAGGTTCTCGAGCAAACTGTGGTCCGGGAACAAACCGTGGTCAATCCCAAAGCGGTGTACACCCTGGTCGACATGATGAAGAATGTTGTCGAAAGGGGAACCGGCACCCGGGCCAATATTGGCCGGCCGGTTGCCGGTAAAACCGGCACTACCAGCGATTACCGCGATGCCTGGTTTGTCGGTTTTACCCCTGATTTATCGTGCGCAGTATGGATGGGCTGCGACGCCGGCGAAGAACTGGACGGTGTAACCGGCGGTGATCTGCCGGCTGCAGTCTGGCGTAAGTTTATGTCGCAGGTCGTAAGCAAATTTCCAAACCGCGACTTTCCCCGGCCTGACGGGGCTTACGTGCCGGCTGAGATTGCTCCTGAGCCTCCGGCCGGCGAGGAAGACAAGAACAAAAAGGGTACGGACGGTCAGCCGGCCAGGCCCGGTGAACCGGCCAAACCAAACCCTCCATCCCAGCCTCCCAAACCGCCGGCAACCGACGTAACCCCTGCCCCGCCGCCTCCCGGACCGGCGACGCCGGCCCAGCCGGCCGCCCCGGCAGCGACCGGGGGTGGCAACACTCCCCGGAAACAACCATGACAAAAAAAACCGGCCCGCACCACCGGCATCTGTGCGGGGCCGGTTTTTTGTCTGGTTGATCCTTGCGGTCAGACGTCAGACGTACATTAATTCCACGCTTTCAGGCCGGCAGTCGGTGTCGATGATCATGAAGCTTGCTTTACCGAAGAAAGCATAGCCCACACTACCGGGGTTAACCACCAGAGTGCCCGGCCACAGTTCGATTAAAGCCTCGTGGGTATGACCAAACACCAGGATCTGGCACGGATTGTCGGACAACCATTCCTTAAGCCCGTGCAGTCCCCATTTGACCTGCTGCCTGTGACCATGAACCAGTCCGATTTTTATCCCTTCGGTCTCAATCATTAGGTCTTCCGGCAAGCTCTTGCCAGCCAGGAAATCATTGTTACCAGCCACACTGTAGACCGGCTTGCCGCTTGCCCGGCGCAGGCGCTCAACATCCCGGCCGCAGTTGCTGTCACCAGCGTGCAACCAGAAAGCAACGTGGGCAGCTATTTCAACAATATGGGCAAAATCCTTGGTTCGCCCGTGACTGTCAGACATCACGCCTATTTTCACTTACATCCCCCGCAGCCTCAGCTGGTCAATCAGGTTTCGCACCGCCTGTGCCCGATGACTGATGCGGTTTTTTTCATCGGTTGTCAGCTCAGCCAGGGTCACTCCCCGATCGGGCAGATAAAATAGCGGATCGTAGCCAAAGCCGTTGCTGCCGCGCGGTTGTTTGCCAATAATTCCCTCAAGTACCCCCTCGGCAACCATTATATCCTGTTCGGTGAACGCCAGTGCCAGCACGGTGCGAAACCTCGCCCGCCGGTTATTCTTGCCGGCCATCTGCCTCAGCAGGCAGGCATTGTTGTCGTCATAACTGGCGCCGGGGCCGGCAAATCTGGCTGACATCACTCCCGGTGCACCACCGAGGGCGTCCACCTCCAGACCAGTGTCATCGGCCAAACACGGATATCCGGTTGCCCTGAAGTAGTAAACAGCTTTGAGTACGGCATTGCCGCGGATGGTGGCCTCAGTTTCCTCCGGAGTATGCACGCCCTGAAAACAATCCAGGGTCATCACTGCGTATCCGGGAATATCGGCCAGCGCGGCCGAAAACTCCCTGACCTTGTCCCGGTTGCCGGTAGCCAAAAGAATCCAGGTCATCGGGCACCAACCAGCCAACTGAGGTTTTGCAAGGCATCCTTCTGAACTTCAAACACGGCTGCAATTCCCTGCTCGGCCACCGTTAGCATCTGGTCCAGCTGAGACCGGGAAAACGGCCTCTGTTCAGCGGTACCCTGAATCTCCACTATCTCACCTTGTCCGTTCATCACTACATTCAAATCAACATCAGCCACACTGTCTTCGGCAAAGGACAGGTCAAGCATCACCTCCCCGTCAATCATTCCCACGCTAACTGCCGCCAGAAAGTCGGTGACAGGAAAAACACGGGTGGGAAGCTTTAGCCGGTGCAGGGCTTCGACCATAGCCACAAAGCCGCCACTAATTGCTGCCGTGCGGGTTCCCCCGTCAGCCTGGATGACGTCGCAGTCGACAATGACCGTACGTTCGCCCAACGCCAGACAGTCCAGCACCGATCTCAGAGCACGACCGATCAACCGCTGAATCTCCAGCGTGCGACCGGATGGTCGTCCCCTTGTTATCTCGCGTACATTCCGTTCCTGCGTAGCCCTGGGCAACATGCTGTATTCCGCTGTAAGCCAGCCTTTACCCTTGCCGCGCAGCCAAAGCGGGACCCTGTCCTCAACTGTGGCCGCACAAATCACTTCGGTATCCCCGTACCGGACCAAGGCTGACCCATCGGCAAATTTCAGCCGTCCCCTCTCAATTACAATCCTGCGCAATGACCGGGCATTTCGCCCACCATGCCTTGCCGCTGTCAATTCATTTTCCCCCGGGCTCCAAGATATTGTGCGCAGTTTTTTACGATGCACACCGGTGTTTTCTGAGAATCATTGCCAAACGGATTGTCAATGAACAACCGGCGTAGTTTCTCACGGTCAAAATCACCGGAAGAACCGACAATCAGCGACTTTTTAAGATCGTTAACATCAGTCACTGCCGCACCGAAACAAGACATGCGCTGTCTTATGGCCGCCGCCACATCGTCAGGCCGGTCCGGGCCCAAAACTATGTGTTTGTCAAATGGCGGCATCGTTCCGGTAATGTCATCGATCAGTCGTGACTGTTCCCCTGCCAGCCGGTAAAAAACTCCCGAAACCCCAAACAGTTTGGTGACCATACCCACCAGCATGGCCGCCACCACCCGCAGTGTTCCCTCACAGTTCATAACAGTCTGAAAACCGTACACGCTCGACATGCTGCCCTTTTGTGGGACCAGCCGACACAGCAGTCTTGCTATCATCCCTACTTTAATTTCTTCCGGCCTTATCACCCTGCCCTGAGAAATGGCCACCACGCTCTCCGCTACCGCAACGACGTCGTCCGGGCCCACCAGTCCGTCCGTGTATTCGGCTACTATTTCGACGATATCGTCGTCTGGCGTGACAATCCTGGTTTTTACCGGGACTATCTCAATTCCGTCCTTAATCTGATTCATTGTTTTTCACTCCTGTCGGCAACACCGGCCGCCAGCTGCCTTATGTCACCTGCTCCTATGATCATTCGGACTTTGTTGATATAGTAGTCAGTCCGGGAGACCGCCTGATAGTAAATGTCGACGGGAAAATCCGGCAACTGACGGCAGGCGGCGGACAGTGTACCGTCACGAGCTGTGACCGTAATCTCCAGTACCAGCCAGCCCCGGAAACCCTTTGGGAATATGAAGCATTCCCAGTAATCATCGGTGCGGGACTTTTCTTGCCAGTAGAGCCTGGCCCTAATTCTGGCCAGGTCATATTGTTCTTCTGGCAGCTGAACCCGCGGGAACACGTCGATCAGGGTGCCGTCCTGCCTGCCCTGGTTGCTGAACGGAAAGGCGGCGGCAATAATCATCTCCCGCTCATCTTTGGCCTGCAGTCGCCATGGTCCGCGCTCGGCCACCGAAAATACAAATACAGCCTCGCCCTGCCACTTCATCAGAAGCCTGACGATGACCGCCCCACATATTACCAGCCAGGTGATTATCGTGATAAAGTACAGTGCAGTCATAGCCTCCGCCCTAGTTGGAATCAAAGTACAGTGGAATCAAAGTACAGTGGAATGAAAGATGACCGGGTGACCGGCCGGTATAATTCTCTCCACCAGACGCCCGGCCTTGTCGATATCGGCCGAGAAATGCAGCTCTAGGCTGCCCGGCCCTCCTCCGCCCCGCTGCAGCCCTTGTCCGGCCCTGTCTCTTATACACATCTGACGCTGCCGACGA
>JAOAFP010000123.1 GCA_026416215.1 Negativicutes bacterium
GTGTATAAGAGACAGGCGTATAACCCCGACTGATTCGTTGCATAATAACAATGGACAAAGTTGCAAATAAAAATCTGCGCTGTTGCAAAACAAAATTCCCCGAAATGGCAAGTCCGCTAAAATTGTGCAGAAACAAACAGGGCCAGGCTCTAAAATCCGGCATAGTAACGACTGACAAACATTACATAACCGGAGGTGTAAGAACATGGCCCGATACAACATTACTACCTTGAAATCAGCAGTTGTGCACGGCATCCTGCAAAAAATGCGGAGGTCGGAATGTCCACACGTCCGAACTCCTTCATTTTACGAGGGGTTTCTTAATTTACGCCCGTCAAAATCGCAGAAGTCGAGCAGCACAAGCACGGAAGTTTGCATCATCGCTGAAAATATAAAATATTTCCCTGCCCGTTTTTATCACATACTCAGCGCCCGCAACACCGTTTTTTTGGCATGGCGGTTGCGCACTCCTTTGATCAAGATGGCACCCTTGCTGATGTCTCCGATGGCGATTGCCCCCACCAGGCGGTCATCGTCAAACACCAGCTTGAGATAGGTCTTTTTCCGGGGGTTTACGGCGCGGATAATATCGAGGTGATCGTCTTCGGACACAACGTTGCCGATCGACATTACTTCGGTGTTGATGCCGCTGAAATTTAGCGGGTGAATAATCGGCGTGTAGCTTATGTCGTCGCCGGCAGCGTTGGCCCCGGCCACCGTCCCCTGTTCCAGGGCCGGCGACCACAGCCCGATCACCATGCCGTCGTACTCGGCCACGTCACCAGCAGCGTAAATGTCGGGGATGGAGGTCCGCATATGGTCGTCGACCACCACGCCGCGGTTGGCACGGACACCGCATTCGCTGAGCAGCTGCTTGTTGGGGTTAATGCCGGCACTGACGATTACAACGTCAGCGTTGACGGTTGTTCCGTCTTCAAGCTCGACCCCGGCTGCCCGCCCGTCGCCGAGAATTTTTTTCACCGAGGTGTGTTTGAACAGGATGATGCCGGCATCTTTCATGATCTGTTCAAACAGCCTCGATCCTTCGCGGTCCAGCTGTCGGGGGAGGATCCGGTCTGCCAACTCGATTACCGTAACCGTCAAGCCACTCTCCTTCAGGCTCCAGGCCGTCTCCAGCCCCAGAACCCCGCCGCCGATTACCACCGCCTGCCGGCACTGTCCGACCGCCTGCAGGATCTGTTCGGCGTCATTGCGGCCGCGCAGGGTATAGACATTGCGGAAGTTACTGTTCTGAATGGGCGGCAGGTTGCATTTTGCCCCGCTGGCCACGATCAGCTTGTCATAGTGTCGCCAGCTGCTGTCCGACAGCTCGACCTTTTTGGCCTGACAGTCGACAGTCATGACCGCAACGCCCAGCGTCTGCCTGATGTTGTTCTGCTCATACCACTCAGCCGGCCTGAACAGAAGCTGGTCGGCGGTGATTTCGCCGGCAATATAGTCGGACAGGCTGGGACGGTAGTAGGCGGGATATTTCTCCGAGCTGATAATTTCAATATTGGCCATTGCATTGCGGGCCCGGGCGGCTTCAGCGGCGCTGATTCCGGCAGCACCGTTACCGACGATGATGATTTCCAGCGGTTTATCGCTGCGGAACGGCGGATGTTCGGGCCGGGCCGGCTCGAACATATCCTGCTTTGCCCCGCAGGCCGGACAGATCAGCGGCGGGGTCACCCCGTCAAACTTTTCGTTGCAGACCAGACATTTCCAGGTGATGACCGCACCGGTTGGGTTCATGGTTGTGAAATCCTCCACCACTTCTTTTTCGGCCCGTGGGGGAATGATGCCGGTAGCAACTGCCTGGGCAAACTTCCGGCCAAATTCGGCTGCCTGGGCCAGTTTAGCGGCATCGGGCCGGAATTTAACCGTGAATCCGTCCAGCACGCCCATTCGCAACTGGTCAAGCCGGCTGATGATGTTGGGGACGCCCTCTCCCGACCAGCCTACGGCACCGAAGGCCGATGCGGTTTTACCAGCGTGGACAACCGGGCTGAGGCTGAGAGTCAGGTCCCAGATTGGCGGCAGGGCGTCGCCGTTGATGGTCGGGGTGCCAAACAATATGCCGTCAGCCCACTGGATTTCCGCCAATATTTCGTCCTTGAGCTGGGCGTAGTTGGCAGCGTTGACTTCGTAGGTTATAACGTCGAAGCCGCCGGCCGCCCTAATGGCGTCAGCAATGGCCGCAGCCAGCTGGCCGGTGTAGCCATAGGCGGCGCAGTAGACGATAACCACCTTTTTGCCAGCTTTGTCCGGTGGAGCAATGGTCGACCAACGGCGGTAGGTTTCGACAATTTGCCGGGGATTCTCGTCCAGCACCGGACCGTGTCCGGGACAGATCATGGTGAACGGCAGGTTTTCGATCTGGGCGATGCCGCTGAGGACGTACTTTTTAAACGGACCGAAGATACAGGTGTAGTAGTAGAGGAGGGCGGACTGGTAGTCAGCCCGGCGGTCAGGGGGAAGCTTGGACAGCAGGATCCCGTCAAAGCTGTAGTGCGAACCGTACGAGTCACAGGTAAACAGGACGGACAGTTCAGGACACCAGGTAAATATTGAATCTGGCCAGTGCAGGAAAGGTGCGTCGATGAATTCCAGCGTCCGGTTGCCCAGCGACAGCTTGTCCCCCTGTCTGACCGGCAGGGCGGAAAAATTGTGGTTGTTGGTGATGTCGCGCAGGTAGTCGATGGCGATTGCCGAACCCACCACCTGGGCCCGGGGGCAGAGATCGATCAACATTTCCACCGAGCCGGCGTGATCGGGCTCGGTGTGGTTGACAACTATATAGTCGATATCGGTAAAATTTTTGCCATGACGCTGCAGGATAGCGGCCAGGGTTTCCCGGTAACCGTCAAAGAACCGGTGCTTGACTGTCTCAACCACGGCAATTTTCTCACTGCCCAGTAGCAGGTAGGAATTGTAGGTTGTACCGAATTCAGTCTGCATTATGATATCGAAAACCCGCAGATCCGGATCAAGGGCCCCCAGCCAGTAAAGATCGGGTGCCAGCAGCAACTCTCTCATGGGCACACCTCCCGCCAGATTCAGGAATTTATTATCATTATTCTACGTTACCCATTGCATTGTTGTCAATTTGCCGGCCGGAGCAGGATTTCAGCCTGCGGCTGCGAAATATAGCGGCAGAAGCGTGGGGACGGAGATGTTAAGGCACGGTCGGGTTCGATGATCAACCGGGACAGAATACTGGCAAACTTCCTGCAGATGGTGCAGATCGACTCGCCGGCACTGTCAGAACGACAGCTGGCCGACTGGTTGAAGGGACGGCTGTATGAGCTGGGAGCCGTGGTGTGGGAGGATCAGGCCGGAGCTTCGATTGGCGGTAACGCCGGCAACCTGATCGCCTGGATTCCCGGCAGGTTGCCGTCGGCTCCGGTGGTCGGGCTGAGCGCTCATATGGACTGCGTTCAGCCGTGCTGCGGGGTCAGGCCGGTGGTGGAGGACGGCGTGATACGAAGCGATGGGACCACGGTGCTGGGCGGGGACGATAAGGCGGGACTGGCAGCAATCCTCGAGGGGCTGCAGGTGTTGAGGGAGGGCGGCATCGCTCACGGTGGCCTGCAGGTCATCCTGACGGTGGCCGAAGAGGACGGGCTGGGCGGATCGCGACATCTTGAGCGGCAGGCGGTAAAGGCCGACTGCATGTTTGTGTTTGACGGCGGCGGGGTTCCGGGGGAGACGGTGATAACCAGCGCCCCCTTTCACGATCGCCTCGACGTTACTGTCTACGGCCGGGCTGCCCACGCCGGGGTGCGGCCGGAGGCGGGGATCAATGCAATTGTGCTGGCCGCCCGCGGGATTGCCGCTGTGCCGGCCGGGCGGATTGATCAGGAAACCACGGCCAACATCGGGGTGATCACCGGCGGTCGGGCTACCAATATCGTTCCGGATCAGGTAAGGCTGAGCGGCGAAGTCCGCAGTCGCGACCGGCAAAAGCTGGCCGTTCAGACAGGATTGGTGAAACAGGCGTTTACTGATGCTGCCGCGGCAGGCGGCGGCCGGGCCGAAGTGCAGGTGGTCCGCGAGTATGACGGCTATTGTCACGACCCGGACCAGTTTGTGGTTCAGCTGGCAGTGCGGGCTGGGCGGAGGCTGGGCCTGACCACCCGGACCAGAGCCAG
>JAOAFP010000124.1 GCA_026416215.1 Negativicutes bacterium
CTGTCCCTATCATTGTGGGCGGAGCTTTGCACTTCAGCCCCGGACAGATTGCGATCCTGATTATGGCCGACCTGCTGATCAGTGGGGTGGCGACCCTGATTCAGGGGCGGACGGTTGCCGGTATTGGAGCTAACCTGGCCGTAGTGCTGGGTACGACCTTCGTCGCCGTGTTTCCTGGTATCGATATCGGCAGCAGGTACGGATTTCCTGTGCTGATGGGCTCGGTGATTGTCGCCGGGGTGTTTGTGTTTGTCAATGCCGGGATAATCGGCCGTCTGGCGAAGTTCTTTCCGCCGGTGGTCATTGGAACTACCGTTTCGATCATCGGCTTTTCCCTTTTCGGGGTTGCCATGCACAATCTGGCCGGCGGTGCGGCCGCCGCTGATCAGGTGCCCGAAAATGTCTTGTGCGGAATGTTCACCTTGGTGGTCATCTTGCTGGTTGACCGGTTTGGGCGGGGATTCGTAAAGAGGATTGCTATCCTGAGCGGAATAATTATCGGCAGCGTTCTGACGGCGCTGCTGGGCAAGTTCAGCCTGGCATCCGTTGACGCGGCCCGATGGGTCGATGTGGCCATGCCGGGGGTTTTTGGCTGGCCGCAGTTTGAGCTGGTGCCGGCGATCACCATGTGCGTGGTGGTGCTGATCTGTCAGGTGGAATCAATGGGGGTTTTTAAAATAGTGGCGGAAATCAGCGGCAAGACGGCTGACAACCGCCTGATCGCCCGCGGCTACCGGGCGGAAGGACTGGCGATCCTGCTGGCCGGGCTATTCAATTCGTTGCCCAAGACTACTTTTTCACAAAACGTCGGGATAATACAGCTGACTAAGGTAACCCGTACTTCGGTGACAATTTTCACCGGTCTTTATCTTGTTGTCTTCAGCTTCCTGCCCAAACTTGCCGCACTGGTCATGAGCATCCCTCCTTGCGTGCTGGGGGGAGCAATGCTGGCTATGTTTGGGATGGTGGCATCAGCCGGAATCCGCACCTATACCAAAGTAGATCTGAACAACAGCGACAATCTGCTGATCATTGCCTGTTCGCTGGCTCTGGGACTGGGGGTGGAGTCGGCCGACAGGATAATAGCGGCCTGTCCCCACTGGCTACAAATTTTCGTCCAAAATGGTATAATTGTCGGCACGGCGACGGCTGTTCTGCTTAATCTGCTGTTCAACGGTCTAAGGGGGGAAGAGTGACCGGACGGGGTTGTCAGAGGGCTGTCAGCAGCCGTCAATATTATTCTTATTTGTTAACCATACTGAGGCACAGGAGGTAATATATGTCGCACACGATGAAAGTGCAGAAGTTCTCCGATCTACTTAACTGGATTATTTGTGAATACCGCGAACAGGACAGCATATTCGGTATCCACAAATCGCTGTTCTACCGGCCGGACAGGAACAATCGCTACGGCCAGGAATTATTTGGTCAGTATCTGATGACCCCGATTGGTCCGGCGGCCGGGCCACATACCCAACTGGCCCAGAACATCGTGTGCAGTTGGCTGTCCGGTGCCCGGTTCATCGAACTTAAAACCGTTCAGGAAAACGACGAACTGGAAATTGGCCGGCCATGCATCGACATGGACGATGAAGGCTACAATTGTGAGTGGTCTCAGGAACTGAAGCTTAAACAGTCAGTCCGGGAATACATAAACGCTTGGGCATTGATCCATATATTGCCGAGGCTGCTGGGCTGGGAAGCGGATGTGCCCGTCGGCACGATCTTCAACATGAGCGTGGGGTACAATCTTGAGGGAATACTCAAACCGACCATGCAGGAGTTTATTGCCACTATGCGCGATGCCAGCGAGGAACTGGAAGGAATAAGGAAGACCCTGCAATCCCAGTTTCCCCAGTTTGCCGACGTCGACATCCCGGCCTGCCTGACCAATAATGTCACCCTGTCTACCATGCACGGCTGTCCGCCCGAAGAAATCGGCAAGATTGCCCGCTATCTGCTCGAGGAACAGAAACTCCACACAGCGGTTAAGCTGAATCCCACCCTGCTCGGCCGGGATACGGTGCTGGGAATTCTGCACGACTGTTTGGGATTTACCGATATCGACATCCAGCCGTCAGTGTTTGACCACGACCTGAAATACGACCGGGCGGTAGAGCTTGTTCACATGCTACGGGGTGTAGCTGCCGGACAGGGGTTGTACTTTGGGGTTAAGCTGACCAATACCTTGGCCATGACCAACTACAAACGCTATCTGCCCGGTGACGAGATGTATATGTCGGGCCGTGCCCTATACCCGATCGCTATGCAGCTTATGGCCAGGCTGCAGCATGATTTTGACTACAGTCTCAACGTGTCGTTCTCGGCCGGGGCCGATAGCATTAATCTGACCGGTATTATTGCTTCCGGCGCCAGGACCGTGACCTTGGCCTCTGATTTGCTGAAGCCGGGCGGCTATTCCAATATGCTGCAGTGCCTCGAACACCTGCAAAACGACATGGTTAGCTGGGGAGCGGAAAACCTGCAGCGCCTGTCGTCAAGTCTGCGTTATGTTCTGCCGGAAGTGGCGGCTGAATCTCTGAACGACATCCGGTACAAGAAAAAATACCGTGAGCACGGGCTGCCGAAAACTTCGCAAAAGCTGGTCAAATTTGATTGCGTGGCTGCTCCCTGCGTCGAACAGTGCGCCGTTTGTCAGGATGTCCCCGGCTATATTGCCCAGATTGCCAGAGGCGATTACGACAAAGCCCTGGAAATAATCCTTGATCGCAATGTACTGCCTAATACCACTGGCTATATCTGCACCCATCTCTGTCAGCACAAGTGCACCCGTAACAGCATCGACCAGCCGGTGGCGATCAGGGCTCTCAAACGGTTTGCCAGTGAACGGGGTTCGGTGCCGGCGTTTAAGACCGAAGGCAAACACAGTGTGGCTGTTATCGGCGGCGGTCCAGCCGGGCTGGCTGCAGCAGCCGAACTGGCTCTGAATGGAGTTAAGGTTACGGTGTTCGAGGCTCGCAGCCGGGCAGGGGGAATGATGGCCATTGCTCCGGTGTTCAGGGTGCCGATGGAAGTGGTGGACAAGGATGTGCGCTGGATCGAAGGGTTGGGAGTGGAATTCCGGTTCAACCACCGGGTGACCGGTAAACCGGAGGATCTGCTGAGTCAGGGGTTTGATGCCGTGTTTGTCGCCTGCGGGTTCCCCGGTGATGCCGAGTTTGACATTCCGGGACGAAATGCCCTTGGCGTGTACGGGGCAATTGAACTGCTGGAAATGGTGGAGCGCGGCGAACGGCCTGACCTGGGCCGCAGGACGCTGGTTATTGGTGGCGGCAACACGGCAATGGATGCCACCCGCTTGGCCGCCAGACTGACCGGGCAGATGGTGTCGGTGGTTTACCGCCGGACCCGGGTGGAGATGCCGGCCATCGAGGAGGAGATCGAGGGTGTTTTGTATGAGGGCAATGAGATAATCGAGCTTGCCACGCCAAAACGCATAGAATGCACCGGTGACGGCCGGGTTAGGGCTTTGGTGGTTGCCCGTAACCAGCTGGGTGAGCCGGATAGCAGCGGTCGTCGCCGGCCGGTCGAGATCCCGGGCAGCGAGTATGAAATTCCTGCCGACTCAATTGTGATTGCCATTGGCCAGAGTTACGACAAAAATATGCTGGGTGGCAGCGTTTTGCAGAGGGACAAATCGGGGGGGCTGATCATTGACCAGAAAACTGGCAGGACATCGCTGGATGGCGTATATTCTGGCGGCGACGCTGTCAGGGGCCCGGACATCGTAATTGCTGCCTGTGCTGACGGGCAGCGGGCCGCCCGGGCTATCTGCCGTCGGCTGGGAGTCAAGAAGGTGCGCAGCTATAAAGAATATGCCACCGTCGGCGATGCTGACATAATCGGCCTGAAGCACCAGCGTTGCCGAAAGTCCGGACAGGAAAAGGAATATAGCCTGCCGGCCGAGGAACGGCATGGTTTTGCCCTGGTGGAACACACACTGACTGAGGAGCAGGCAGTCCGGGAGGCTAACCGCTGTCTGCAGTGCACCAGTTTTTGCGACAAATGTGTGGAAGTGTGTCCCAACCGGGCAAATCTGTCGGTCAGG
>JAOAFP010000125.1 GCA_026416215.1 Negativicutes bacterium
GGGGATCGGTGATGAAATTGATCAGCGCCCAGCGTCTGGGATTGAGAATTTCCTCAATGGTATAGCCGGCGCTGTCGCGGTGGATGTCGGGGCTTTGATGTTGGCCTACGGCGGCGGTGGGCACGTCAACGCCGGCACCTGTCAGGTGGGGGCGGAGGAGGCCGAGGATGTCATCGCTGAAATAACGGCCATGTTGTCGGAGACACCGGCGGCCGGGTAGGGGTGGACTGGTGACGGCCGATTCCGGCTGCCGGCCGGAGGTAAGATGGCAACCGGAAAGATCGGGCGGCTTCTGATTGTGGCGGCGTTCGCCCTGGCCGCCTTAACGGGGCCGGTGGCCGGCCGGCCGGACGCCGGGGGCGACCGGCCGGTGCTGATAGCCGGGTACGACGGCGGGCAATTGTATGCCACCGGTGACTACCGGCTGGTAATATTATCGGGCAGCTATCACCGGATGGGCGTGCAGTACGGTCACCTCCAGGCCGACGCTATCCGGGACATCTACCGCCGCCTGATCGCCGGGCTGGTGGGCGATGACTGCCGTTACGGCGAGTTCCGGCGGACGGCCGACTATATCTGGCGGGGCTATCCCCTGCGCTACCGCGATTTTCTGCGCGGGGTGGCCGAGGGGAGCGGGCTGGATCTGACGGCGGTGTTGATGGTGAACAACCTCGAGGCGTTTGACTCGCCGATTTACGGTAGCGGCTGTTCGTTCCTGGCGGTGACCGGGCGCTATACCGCCGGTCACCGGCTGATCTGGGGGCGCAATTTTGACGGGACCGGCAACCGGTTCGCCCGCTGGCTGGAGGTGCGGGTGCTGAGGCCGGCCGACGGCAGTCTGGCCACCGCCAGCATTGGTATTTGCGGGGCGTTTTTTACCACCACTGGCTTCAACAGTGCCGGGGTCTGGCTGGCCCTCAACAATGCCGGGCCGGGCAGCGGCGGCGGGCAGCGGCTGTTTGCTCCGGTGACCCTGCTGACCGCTCTGGAAAACAGCCCTGAATTCAGTGACTTGGCAATGTGGCTTGACACTGTCCGTCCCGACGTTCCGTTCAACTATCTGATCGATGCCGGTGACGGGCATCAGGCGGCGAGCTTTGAGTGGCACGCCGATCGTACCGTCCGGCGTGATATTGATGCCGACCTGCTGGCGGCCACCAATCACTACCTGTCTTCTTCCTGGCCGCAGCCGGTCGGGATGGAGGGGGTGGAAAGCGGCCGGCGCTACCAAAACCTCTGTCGGCTGGCCGGGGATCGGCAGGGACAGATAACCCCGGCGGCAATGTGTGATATAATGTCCGTGCCGTTGGCCGAGGGCGGAACGTTGTTCCCGGCGGCCGACGGCACAGCCTGGCAGGTGGTGGCTGATCCGGCCGCCCAGACCATCTGGCTGCGTTCGCCGCTGGTGGGAGAACGGTGGGCGGTGGTGAAACTGGCCGACTGGTGGTGAAGGGACCGGCGGTAACGCCGGTCTGCGGTGAGGAGGTGAACAGTTGGCGGCGATTCACGTTCTGGCAAGCGGGTCGAAAGGCAACGCCACCTTGTTTCAGGTCGGCGGACAGAATATTCTGGTGGACTGCGGGATCAGCTGCCGGCGGCTGGAGGCCGGTCTGAGCGGGGCGGGAGTGGAACCGGCCGCGATTGATGCGGTGCTGGTTACCCACGAACACGCCGACCACACCAGCGGTCTGGCGCAGTTCCTGCGCCGCCACCGGCGGCCGGTGTACGGGCGGGAGGCGGTGCTGGCCGAACTGAGAGGGCAGGAGGGAGTGGCAGCTGACTGCCTGAACTGGCTGCCCGACAGTCTGACGGTGGGGCAGGTTAAGGTTGAGGCATTTCCGGTCATGCACGACGCCGTGGACCCGGTGGGGTTTGTGTTCAGCCACCGGCAGGAAAAGTATGGCTACCTGACCGACAGCGGTTTTGCTGGTCCGACCGTCCGCCGGGCTCTGGACGGATGCGACGCCATGGTGGTCGAGGCCAACCACGACCGCGAGCTGCTGCGACGAAGCGGGTACCCGTGGCCGCTGAAGCGGCGGATTATGGGCAACCGCGGTCACATGGCCAACAGCGACTGCGGCTGGCTGTTGGCCCGGCTGGCCCGGAGGCCGGGGATGGCGGCCATTCTCGCTCACCTCAGCGAGGAAAATAACCGGCCGGATCTGGCCCTCCGGACGGTGGCCGGCATACTTGGCGATCAGGGGAACGCCGGTCCGGACGGAGTTGATCTGCTGGTGGCCGGGCAGTGGCATCCAGTCAGCTGGCAGGCAGCCGGTTTCTGAAAACGTTGTCCCTGTCCGGGCAGGACCGGGGCTAAATCAGGTCAATACAGGAGGATTGCCGAACATGCGAGGTTTGAACGGGCAAAGGTGGAGCAGGGCGGCGGCCATGCTGGCGATGGCGGGATTGCTGATGACGATACCGCTGGCCGGCTGCGGCAAGGCTGAGCCGCCGGCCGGCACTGCTACCGGCAGGACGGCGACAATGTCAGACGCCCGCAATACGCCGGTGGTGCAGGTGGCCAGGGAGATCATCCCGACCGTGGTCAGCATTACCAACAAGGCCCGGGTGCGGGACTTTTTCAACCGCGAGGCGGTGGTGGAGCAGGGATCGGGCTCCGGGGTAATTGTTGACAGCAAGGGTTATATAGTTACCAACAACCACGTGGTTGACGGTGCCAGCGAACTGGTGGTGGTGCTGAGCGACGGGCGAACTTTCACCGGCACCCTGGTCGGGGCTGATCCGCCCACCGATCTGGCGGTGGTCAAAATAGATGCCGATAATCTGCCGGTGGCTCCGCTGGGCGACAGCGACGACATAATGACCGGTGAGCCGGCCATTGCCGTCGGCAATCCGCTGGGGGTGGAATTCAAAGGTTCAGTGACCGTTGGGGTAATCAGTGCAGTCGACCGGGTGGTGGACGTCGGCGACCGCCAGTTTCACCTGATTCAGACCGATGCCGCCATCAATCCCGGCAACAGTGGCGGGGCGCTGTGCAACGCTGACGGCAAAGTGATTGGCATAAACAGTATCAAGATCGCTGCCGGTGGTGTCGAGGGCATGGGCTTTGCCATACCGATAAATACGGTGAAGCCGATTATGCAGGCCCTGATCGAAAACGGCAAAATTAGCCGTTCGTACCTCGGAGTGAGCATTATCGATCGCCGTGTTGCCCAGCAGATGGGCTGGGACTGGGGCGATACCGACGGGGTTCTGGTGCTCAGGGTGCAGCGCGACAGTCCGGCATACAAGGCCGGAATGCATAAGGGTGACATTATCGTCAAGGTGGGCGATAAGGATGTCAGGACGGTCTCCGAGGTCCGGACGGCGGTGAGTGCCGCCCCAGTGGGCAGCACCGTGCCGGTGGTGGTGGATCGCGAAGGAATGAAAATCACTTTGAACGTCACGATGGAGGAAATGCCGGCTCAATAAGCACTCAGATTGGTTAAGATCGAAATTTTGGCCGTCGGCCGGCTGAAGGAGAGGTACTGGCAGGCCGCCTGCGCTGAGTACGAGAGGCGTCTGCGGCCGGTCTGCCGGGTAACGGTCAGCGAGCTGAAAGAGGAGCGGCTGGGAGAGAAAACCGATCCGGCAGGCATACGGCGGACGCTCGCCGCCGAGGGCGGGCGGTTGCTGGCCCGGGTGAGGGAAGATGATTGGCTGGTGGTGCTGGACATTGCCGGTGAAAGCTGCGATTCTCCACAGATGGCTGCCGAACTGGCGGAGGTTATCCGGCAGGGCCGGCCGGTCAAGTTTGCAATTGGCGGGGCGCTTGGTCTGTGGCCGCCGGTGCTCGGCCGGGCCGACCGCCGGTTGTCGCTGGGTCGCCTGACTTATACCCACCAGCTGGCCCGGGTTATTTTGTGGGAGCAGTTGTACCGGTGGTTCAAAATTATCCGCGGCGAACCGTATCACTGTTGAGCGGCCGGGAAAGCCGGTCGGTCCGGTTGTCAGCTGCCGTTGTTGTTGACTTCGGCTGCTGGGTGTGCGATAATCTCAACGGATACGATCTGTCTCTTATACACATCT
>JAOAFP010000014.1 GCA_026416215.1 Negativicutes bacterium
CCCCTACCCTGTCCGAAGTGGAAGAGCTGACCGGTTGCGGCGCCGACGTCATTGCCCTCGACGCCACTGCCCGCACCCGTCCCGGCAGGGTTGCACTGCCGGACATTGTCAAAACAATCAGGGCCCGCCATCCGCGACAGCTGCTGATGGCTGATATATCCACCCCGGCCGAGGCCAGGGATGCCGAACGGCTGGGTTTTGATATGGTCGCCACCACCCTGTACGGTTACACCCGGGATACCGCCGGTCGCCACCTCTACGACGATGACTTCGCCTTTCTCCGTCAAGTGGTGGCCGCCTGCCGGATGCCGGTAATCGCTGAAGGCAACGTCCTGACCCCTGAAGCCGCCCGCCGGACCATCGAGCTCGGCGCCTGGGCGGTGGTGGTGGGCGGGGCGATCACCCGCCCCCAGCATATCACCCGCCGGTTTGCCATGGCACTAACACCGGCTGCCCGCTGACAAATCGCCCTGCCCATTCCCTGCCGGCAGTTACCGGGCGAAGGGAGGAACAATCATGACTGGCAATCATTCCCATCCCGCCCCCTACGTAGTGGTGGTCGGCGGCGCCAATGTCGACATTCTCGGTTTTCCCCACAACAGACTCACCCTCAGGGATTCCAATCCCGGGCACGTGAAACTGGCCTGGGGGGGAGTGGGGCGCAACATCGCCGAAAATATCTGCCGGCTGGGGATAAAGTGTTTCCTCATCACCATCCTGGGCAGGGATTTCTACGCCCGGCAGATAATTGAGCACGGCCGGCTGATTGGACTCGAAATACTGACCCCCCAATTACCGCCGGACGCGATAACCTCATCCTATATCGCCCTGCACGACGAAACTGGCGACATGGCGGTGGCCCTGGCCTGCATGGACGCGTACGACAACTTCCCCGCCGGGTTTATCCTCGACCACCGCGATCTGATCGCCGGAGCCGCCTGTCTGGTGGTGGACGGCAACATCCCCGCACCCATTCTGACCTTGATCTTCGATTTATACCGGGGGCCGGTTTATTATGACCCGGTGTCCACCGCCAAAGCGGAAAAGGCCCGGGCGGTGCTGGGCAGATTTCACTGCATAAAGCCCAACCGCCACGAAGCCGAGGCCCTATCCGGCTTGAGAATTGCCGACGACGGCGATTTGGCTGCCGCCGCCAGCCATTTTCTTGAACTGGGGGTTAACAGGGTATTTTTGACCCTCGATCGCCACGGGCTGTTTTTTGCTGATCGCCAGCAAAGCCGGCGGCTGGTCCTGCCTCCGCCGGAGGTGGTAAATGCTACCGGTGCCGGCGATGCGTTCGTCGCCGGGCTGGTGGTGAGCCACCTGCACCAGCTGAACCTGTGTGACACGGCGGCGTTTGCCACTGCCTGCTCGGTCTGCGCCCTCCGCCATTTTGAAACTATAAACCCCAGTCTCAGCTTTGAACTGGTGGCCCAAACTTTGGAGGAACTCAATGAACACCTGCGAATTTTGCCGGCTGAGTGACGAAGTCTCCCGGGCGCTGGCTGACAACCGGCCGGTGGTCGCCCTCGAATCAACCATCATTGCCCATGGCATGCCCTATCCGCAAAATATTGAAACCGCCCTGCAGGTTGAACAGGCTGTCCGGGACCAGGGAGCAGTGCCGGCCACCATCGCCGTTCTCGGCGGCAAGCCAATTGTGGGACTCACGGCGGAAGAAATCGATTACCTCGGCCGTCGCGGCCGTCAGGTGAGCAAAGTCTCCCGCCGTGACCTTCCTTTGATTGTCGCCGCCCGTGCCGACGGGGCCACCACGGTGGCCGGAACAATGATCATCGCCGCCCTAGCCGGCATCCCGGTTTTTGCCACCGGCGGCATCGGCGGCGTCCACCGTGGAGGCGAAAAAACCTTCGACATTTCCGCCGACCTGACTGAACTGGCCCGGACCAGCGTCGCCGTTGTCTGTGCCGGAGCCAAGTCGGTGCTGGATCTGCCCCTGACCCTGGAATACCTGGAGACCCAGGGCGTGCCGGTGATCGGCTACCAGACTGATGAGCTGCCGGCCTTTTACACCCGCAGCAGCGGGCTGAACCTCGGCTGCAGGGCCGAAACCCCCGAACAGCTGGCGGAGATCATCGCCTGCAAATGGCGGCTGGGCCTCAGCGGCGGAATAGTAATCGCCAACCCGGTTCCGGAACAATACTCTCTCGACCCGGACCTGATCAACCGGGCGATCGATTCCGCCCTGGCCGAAGCCGCCGCGGCCGGCGTCGCCGGCAAGGAATTAACCCCGTTCCTACTGGCCAGAATCAAGGATATAACCGCTGGCCAGAGCCTAACGGCCAACATCCAGCTGGTGCTGAACAACGCCCGTCTGGCCGCCCGCGTCAGTGCCGCCCTGGCCGATCTGGACGGCCGGAAATAGCCCGGCCGGAAAAGCAGCCGGCGAAACCAAATTTTCTTGACAGTAACCCTCCCGGTCGCCTAAGCTCTTTTCGAACAAATGTTCGAGAGAGAAAGGGGGAGGGTTACCGTGTCAATCCGCACTATCCTGCACTGCGACCTGGACAATTTTTACGCCAGTGTCGAAAGCCTGGCCAGCCCTGAGCTGCGTAGCCGGCCGCTGGCGGTGTGCGGCCGCACCGAGCTGCGGCAGGGGATTGTTCTGGCCAAAAACCAGCTGGCAAAAAAATTCGCCGTAAAGACCGGCGACACCATCTGGCAGGCCCGGCAAAAGTGCCCGCAGCTGGCCATCGTCCCGCCGCGGTTTGGCCTGTACTGGCAGTTTGCCCGGGCCGCCCGCGACATCTACCTCCGCTTCACTGATCAAGTGGAATGTTTTGGCATTGACGAGAGCTGGCTGGATGTAGGCGGCAGCCGGCTGCTGTTCGGCGACGGCCTGGTCATCGCCCGGCAGATCAGGCGGATGGTCAGACGTGAACTGGGAATCACCGTGTCGGTCGGGGTGAGTTTCAACAAGGTTTTCGCCAAGCTGGGCAGCGAACTCAACAAGCCCGACGGCATCGCCCAAATCTCCCCCGACAATTTCCGCCGGCTGGTCTGGCCGCGGCCGGTGACCGATTTGCTGTACGTCGGCCGGGCCGCCGGCAACAAACTGCACCGCCTGGGCATCGACACCATCGGCCGGCTGGCCGCCGCTCCGCCTGCCGTTTTGCAACAGCTGCTGGGCAGGTGGGGGCTGACCCTTTACCGCTATGCCCACGGCCAGGACCACTCGCCGGTCCTCCGTCACGATCTGCCGCTGGCAGCCGGCAGTGTCGGTCACTCTCTGACCACCCACCGCGACATGACCAGCGCCGAAGACGTCAGGGCGGTTTTGTTGCTGCTGGCCGACAGCGTTGCTTTCCGCCTGCGCCGCCTTGGCCTGAGCGGCCGGACGGTGAGCGTCGGCCTGCGTTACAGCGACCTCAGCCGCACCAGCCGGCAGACCACCCTCGCCCGTCCGACCGACCTCGCCGCCATTATTGCCGAGACTGCCCTTCCTCTTGTCGCCGCCAATGGTGCCGTTCACCGTCCGCTGCGTTCGCTCGGCCTGCAGGTAAGCAACCTCCAGCCCACTCCCCGCTGCCAGCCGGTCATCGATATGGCCGACAGCGACCGGCCGGCCCCGGACAATAGCCGCCACCAGCGGCTGGCCCACGCCACCGACCGTCTCCGGCAGCGCTTCGGCCCGCAGATCATCCGCCCGGCCCTTCTACTCGGCCACGACCTCACCCAGGGGTTTCCGGCCGGCGAGCACCTGGTATATCCGGCCGCCCGTCACTAAACTGCCGAATCGGATGAATAATCAAAAAAACCGCCTTCCAGGCGGTTTTTTTCTCTATGGTCGACAGACATCGCGCGAATTGGCAATTACCGTTCCACGGACCGATCTGGTTTATGACCCTGTCCGTTCACGCCCCGGCCCGGCCGCCGTCGCGAGAATGTAGCCGCCGGCCGGATCCGGACGGCCATCTGCAACCCCGGGCCGGCCACAGCCTCCCGCCCGGCCTGAACCCCTCGTCCCTGCGTCTATTCTCACAAACTGAACCGTCCGACCACTTCCCGCAGTTCGGACGCCACTCCGGCCAGGCTGCGGCTGGATGATGCGATTTCCTGCATCGCCGCCGACACTTCCTCCACGGCTGCCGATACCTCCTGTGCCTGCCTGGCCACCTCTTCGCTCCCCCCCTCGATGTCTTTGATCGAGTAAACCATGCGCTGACTGTTGCTGGCCATATCGTCGATGGCTGACGATACCTCCTTCAATTGCAGATTGATGCCAGCCACTGCCGTGGCAATCGCACTGAAACGCCCGGCCGCCGCCGACACCACGTCAGTGCCGGTCCGGACTTCGTTTGCTCCCTGTCTCATGGCCTCCACTGCCGTCTCGGTGTCGCGCTGGACATCAACAATCAGCCCGGCGATTTGCTTGGCCGCCTCCTGTGACTGTTCAGCCAGCTTGCGTACCTCCTCGGCCACCACGGCGAACCCCCGTCCCTGCTCTCCCGCCCGGGCGGCCTCGATGGCGGCATTTAGTGCCAACAGGTTGGTCTGGGCAGCAATGGTAGCTATGGTGTTGACAATTTGACCTATAGCCTGCGACTGTTCGCCCAGCTTGTTGATCACGCCGGACAGGTTGTCTACCGCGGTCTGGATTGAATTCATCTGTCTGATCGCCACCTCAGCCGCCTTGCCGCCCTCGTCGGCGTCCCTGACCATCCGCCCGGAATCGCTAGCAATGTTGTTGGCGGTGGCGGCGATTTCCTCCACGGCCGCCGAGATCTGCTCGACGATCGACGAGGTTTCGCCGATGTTGCGGCTCTGGCGGCGGGAAGCCCCGACAATCTGCTCAACCGACCGGGCCGCCTGGCCACCGGACTGTGCCGACTGCTCCGACGAGGCAGTCAGTTGTTGACTGGCCGCCGCTACCTGCTGAGCATTATTAGTTACGGTACCCAGCAGATGACTTATATTGTCCCGCATTTTCTGAAGAGATCTCCCCATGCTGGCAAGCTCGTCGCGATACCTGCGGAACTTTTCCGGTATGCTCACCGAAAAATCGCCGGCCGCCATCCTGTCGATAACGGCCGAGTTGGCGGCAACCGCTCTGGATATGTTGCGTGCCACAATCAGGCAGAATACCAGCAGCACTGCCAGCGTCACCACGGCCAGCCCCACAAACAGCCATAGTGAACGCCGCATTTGCTGATCGGCCCGGCTGTCAATCTGAGATACGCTGGTTTCAATGAACTTCCCGTAATCGCGCAGTGTGGCCTGCAAATCGTTCAGCACCGGCAGGGTTGATGTCTCAAACAACCTGTACGCTTCGCGTTTTTTCCCAGCCCTGAGAAGTTCGAAGACCTCAGTCCGCGCCTTGCCGTAAAGTGCCGACTGTTCGTCGATCCGCCGGAGGAATTCGCGATCTTCGGCCGAGACGCCGCGTTCCTTCAGCCGGGTCAGAATTTCGCCGGCCAGTTTGACCCGCTTGTCAATATCTTCCCAGGCGGCCTTCTCGGTCGCGCTGTTATCGGTGGAAAAGAGTAAGCCGAGAGAGGCCTGTATTCCCCGGTAGCACAGCCTCAGTTCCTTGATGTCGCTGACCGGCATCACCCCGGAACTGTACATTTCATCCTGATTGTTCATAGCCGCCCGCAGGTCGACATAAGCCAGGCCGCAAAGGGCAGCCATGCCGATCACCACGAAGGAAAACATCAGACAAAATTTGCCTTTGATCGGCAGATCGTAAAGCCAGTTCATCATCAGTCAGCCTCCATTCATTTTGCCTTGTACATGGCAGCCGCCCGCCCCGCACCGGGCTTTTCTCCCTCAGTCCGCAAAACGCGCAGGGGCCGGGAGCACTGTAGTCGCGCCTGACCCTGCTTGGCATTTTTCTCTATCAGTCCGCAGAATCCTGCTCCGCGACCGGAGCCAGAAAGCGTCCGGCTGTCTTTCGGCCGGCCAGAAACCAGTTGCCCAGCAGCAGGGCCAGCGCCGCCAGCGTCAATCCCAAGCTGGCGGCAACCAGCCAGTAGATGCCGAAGGCGTCAATCAGCACCCCGCCGGCTGTGCCGCCAATAATCACCGCTACATTGAGATACACCGCATCGCTGACCGCCATGGCGGTGGTGCGCAGTTCCGGCGGCGCAACGGCGTATATATAGTTGCGAAACGAGGTTATAAACAGTCCGTAGCCGATACCCTCGCAAACTGCCGCCACCACCACTGCCTGCGGGGTGCGAAACAGCAAAATGATAATAAACCGCAGAGCATAGGCCACCACCGCCGCCGTCAACACCCGCTTGGCACTCCACCGCCTTAGTAGCCAGACCGACAGAAACATGGTGGGAACCTCGCTGCCGGCACTGAACAGGTAATTGAACCCAAGCATGATCACGTCGCCGCCGCTGTCCTTCATCAGCAGTGCCACGAAGTTGTAGGCGGTCTGCTCGCCCATGAACAGCAAAAAGGCCACTGCCACGATAAAAACGTAGCTTTTTACCCTAAGCAGCCGCCCCAGTGCCGTCCTCAGCCTTATTCCCTCCTTTTCCGCTGCCACCGGCCGGGCGTCGGGAGTGATGGCAGCCGCCGCCACCAGTGCAGCTGCATAGCCGGCACAAATGTAAAATATCACCGTAAAACCAAATTTGTTTATCAAAAAAGCGGTAAACAGGGCGTTCAGCGCCCAGCCCAGTGAACCGAACAGCCGGATTGTGCCGTATCTCTTTTCGGCCCGGCTACGGGCCAGGAAATGAAATATCCACGAATCGATGATGGCCGACAGGGGGGACTGGAGAAAACCAATGGCCGCCATCACCGCGTACAGGGCTGCCTGACCGGTCCAGCGGGGAAAACTGGCAATGGCCGCAGCCACTGCGATTATTATCGCAATGTAGACCGGCCTTCTCGCCCCGATCTTGTCGCAAAGAAATCCCAGCAGGTACTGGCCGGCAATCGCCGAGCAGGTGTAAACTGCCATAAGCGCCCCCAGCCCGGTGGCACTTACACCCCTCTCCTCCCGCAGGAACATTACATAATAGCAGTTGAAAGCTGAAAACATCCCCCAATGGAGGACGGCCATCAGCCGAAACCTGACCATTGGGGGATGAAAATTACCGTTCATTGATGTTTCTGGTCTCCGATTTTCAGTTGGTACCGGCCGCAGTGCTCAGCCGGCAGCGGCGGCCGGCACTGCGGCCCGGCCTGCCTCACCCCGGGCCTGTCTGAGCGGTCATTGCCCGTCGGTACAGCCTCAGGGCATCTGCCACCGTGTCGGCCAAAAACTTGCCGGCCAACCGGTATTGTCTGTCACCGGCCAGCTGGCGGCTAATGGCAAACGCCGCCGTCAGGCCGTGACGGTAAAGCCCTTCATAACCTTTAGCCAGCTGTCCGCTGAACAACAGTACCGGCTTACCATAACTCGAAGCCAGCCGGCACACCCCCAGCGGCACCTTGCCCTGCATGGTCTGACGGTCACTTTGTCCCTCCCCGGTCAACACCAGTCCGGCAGCGGCTATTTTCGCCGGCAGGCCGGTTATTTCGGCCAGCAGGTCGAATCCCGGACGCAGTTCGGCGTTGGTGAAAGCCAGCAAACCGGCAGCTGTGCCGCCGGCCGCTCCCGCCCCGGGGATATCGCCAACCTGCCGCCCGGTGTGACAGGCAGCTAGTTCGGCAAAGTGGGCCAGTGCCCGGTCCAGCCGGTCTATTTCCTCGTCGGACGCCCCTTTCTGTCTGGCGTACAGGTGCGACGTCCCGTCAACCCCACACAACGGAGCCCTGACGTCGGCGGCAACCAGAAACTGGCACCGGGCCAGCCGGCGATCGATATTGCTGTCGTCAATGGTCTGAAGCCTCTCCAGCGCCAGCCCGCCGGGGGGCAGCTCCCGACCGTTCCCGTCCAGCCAGCGCATCCCCAGTCCGGTCAGCAGGCCGGTGCCGGCGTCGTTGGTGGCACTCCCGCCCAGAGCCACCACAAACCGGCGGAAGCCGGCGTCCAGCGCCTGACGTATCTGCAGGCCGCTTCCATAACTGCTGGCCACCGCTGCCCGCCTTTGCCCGGCCGGAATCAGGGTCAGCCCCGACGCTGCCGCGATTTCTATCACTACCGTTTCCCGATCGGGCAACACCAGCCACTCGGCCGGCCGCGGCCGCCCCAGCGGATCAACCGTTGACAGCCGACGCTTTTCCCCGCCGATCGCCGCCCGGATACAGTCAATGGTGCCTTCGCCACCGTCGGCCATCGGTGCTTTCACCACCATCGCCTCCGGCCAGGCCATTTTGACCCCCCGCTCCATAGCAGCCGCAGCGTCAGAAGCCGTCAGACTGCCCTTGAACGAATCAGGGGCAGCCACCACCACCGGGAAACCGCCGCTTGCGCCGCGCACAGCCATATCCGGTCTCGTCACTGTCGGCCGGTGCACCCTTTCCGAACCGCGCCCACTGCTTTACCGCCCTGCGCTGCCAAACTCGTCGTTCAGCACCGCCAGTGCCCGCTCGACGAATTGCCGGGTGACCGGCCGGTGATTGAGTATTGAGTACGGGTAGCCCTTTTCCCGTACGTAGCTGTTGCTGGCAAGCAAGGCCTTGCCCACGTCGTCAGCGGTGATGTCCATGTCGGCCGGTGCAATCGGCACGCCGATGGTCTTCAGCACCTGTTTGATCGTGTCGGCTTCGTTGTCCTGCAACATGGACATAAGCAGTATCCCCAGTCCGATTACCTTGCCGTGCATGAATTGCTTGCCGGTCAGGGCCTCGAGACAATAATAGAAGTAGTGTTCCGAGCCTTCCTCGAAGCAGCAGTGACCCACCCGGAGGTTCTCCACCGCCACAAATCTGAATCCCTCCATGATCATTTTAATTGCTTCATTGTCCACCCGGTAAATGGCTTCGGCGTTGGCGATCACTTCCTGCAGAACTGCCCGGGCCTGGGCGAACAGCTTCCCATCCATGGCCAGGCCGCCGTACTGTGCTGCCAGCTGCCAGTCGTAAAGGGCGGTGTGACAGCTGAGCAGGTCGCAGGCCCCGCATCGGTTGAGCACCGGCGGGGCAGTGCGGATCACCGCATAATCGCAGTAGATTTTTTCGGGAAACATTTCCCCGGTGTAAACCACCTTGCCCCCCCGGCGGAGGGCGATGGGGAAGGAGAACATAGCGTCCACCGAAATTGCCGTTGGATACTGGTAGAGCTTTTTCCCCCGCCGCCAGGCGTGGTATTTGGCGATGTCGAGGGCCATGCCACCGCCCAGGCCAATGGCGGCATCAAACGCTGGCAGGGCGTTATTTTCTGCCTCCAGCACCCCTTCTTCCATGGTCCGGGTCATCAACACCAGCGGGTCGAGGGCGGCCAACGCCCCGCCGTACCTCGGCCACAGCTGCTCGTCGCTGACCACCAGCACCTGTTGTCCCCTCACTTCGGCAGCCAGCTGACCGGACAAATCTTCTCCGTAAACTACGCAGTACTCAACAGTTTTTTCGACCAAGGCCCATCCTCCCCGCCGTATCCGGAAATATCCCCACCTGCTCCAGCCGCCACCGCAGACCTGACCCGACAGCCGTTGCCGGCTCAGCCGTTTTTACCCGGCGACACTCCCTCCTGTTCCTCCCTGTCCCGGCTCTCTATCCGGCGCAGAAACGGATGGTAGGCCAGCGCCGACAGCACCAGCGACGCCAGACACCAGACTGCCGCCCGCCAGTCGCCACCGGTGACGACAAAGCTTTCGATCACCGTCGGCATTGTCCAGGGCATGGCGATGCAGGGAGCGGTGATCAGCCCGTGGTCGATCAGCAGGTAGGTTGATGCAGCCAGCAGGGTGGGTACCAGGACATACGGCACCACCGCCACCGGGTTTAGCACCACCGGCAGGCCAAAGGTCACCGGCTCGTTAATCCCGAAGCAGCCGGAGGGGAAGGCAGTCCGACCCAACTGGCGCAGCCGGGCGGATTTGCTTCTCATCATCAGTAGTACCGGCGACAAAGTGGCACCAGTGCCGCCGAGGTTGACAAATGCCGAATGAAAACCGTGCGCCATGATGTAGGGCAGCGGCTGGCCGGCTGCCCCGGCCATGGCATTGGCAGCCAGAAAGTAAAGCATGGCCGGAAAAGTGATGGTCTCGACTATGTCGTCGCCGTGTATCCCCACCGACCAGATCAGGGCGCTGAAAAAAACAATGGCCATAACTCCGGGCAGGGTGTTGAACAGGCCGATCACCGGCCCGACCACCGCCATCAACCATCCGTTCACACCGCCGCCCGCCAGCAGACACAGCAGCCAGCCGCCGCCGGTCAGCACCGCAAACGGAATCAGGGCCGTAAACGACCGGGCCACGGCCGGCGGCACACCGGCTGGCAGGCGGATCACCAGCTTCTTTGACAGGCAATAGTGGTAAACCTCTACAGTAACCAACGCCACGCCGATAGCGGTGAAAATTCCCCGGTATCCCAGCCCGTCAAAATCGATCGCCAAAGTACGGCCGTCGATCTGCAGCAGCAGGAACACCGCCAGCGCCATCAGCATCGCCCCCACTTCATCCACCATCCGCAGTCTGGCCAGGTTATAACTGGTGCCCAGCACCACGACCACTGCCACCCCACCGAACGAAACCAATACCGGCACCAGCAGCAGCTGCTCGTCGATCAACGCTGGCAGCCACCCAGCCATCAGCAGTGAGCGGGCCAGTATAAACAAACTGCCGATCACGGCAAAGGGCAGGGCCAGCCCCGCCCCGTTCCGTACCGCCTGCAGCCGCTGGTTGCCACTGACTTTGAGCAGGACCGGTGCCAACCTCCTGGCGGTAAAATTGAGAACAGCCTCAACCGTTGTCATGACGACCAATGCCAGCCAGCAGGTTATTTGCTCCTCATCTGCTCGGCCATTTGGGCAAGCTTTTCCTGAACATTGTCTTTATCAATAATTTCAGTGCCGGTGTCGATTCGCTTGTCGACCTTTTCACCCCTGGCTGCCTTAACCGCCGCTTCCACTCCCTTGTAACCAATGTTGTACGCGCTCTGGGCCACCGTCGCATCCAGATCGCCAGCCTCAATCGAGTTTAAAGCGTCAAGCGAACCGTCAAATCCCACCACTATAACATCCTTACCGGCTGCATCCAGCGCCTTCAGTGCCCCCAGTGCCATCTCATCATTGGTGGCAAACACCGCGTCAAACGGCTGACGGCTCTGAAGAATATTCTCGGTCACCGACACCGCCATCGCCCGCTCGCTGTTGGCCGGCTGGACAGCTGCGACTTCCAGGTCTCCGGCCGCCAGAGCCTCAATGCAGCCTTCGGCCCGCTCATCGTGAGTGGCATCCCCCAGCGCCCCCCGTAAAATCAGCACCTTGGCCTTCTCCGGCAGCTGGCCGGCCAGGTATTCGCCGGCCAGCTTACCGCCCTGACGATTTCCGGTGCCGACAAACGATACCTTGTCATCCCATTTGGCATCAGTGTCGCAAAGGACCACCGGTATGCCGGCCTGTTTGGCCTTTTCCAGCACCGGACCAATGCTCGACGGCTGGGACGGCGCAACCACCAGGGCACTGACCTTACGGGTAATCTGATCCTCGATCATCGACACCTGGCCGGTCACGTCAGTCTCAGCGTTGGGACCCAGCACCGCCACCTCAACTCCCAGGTCCTTGCCGGCCGCCCTGGCCCCCGATTCCACCATCTTCCAGTAATCGCTGTTCAGGGCTTTTACCACCATGCCAATCTTGATTTTACCGTCGCCGGCCGGTTTGTCCGACGGGCCGCAGCCGGCCGCCGCCAGGGCTGTCAGCGCGATTGCCGCCGCCAGCACCACAGTTACCTTGACATTTTTTCCCATAAACATTTCCTCCGCTTTGATTTGGTTGCTCGTTTTTTAGTCAATTTTCCGGCCAAAACCGCTATTATCCGGCCGCGCCGTGCCTGCCGGTCTAACTTCTGGCCCGGGCAGCCATTTTGTGCCGCAGGACATCAACGTAAACCGCCAGGATTATCACCGCCCCGATTGCCACCGTCTGCATTTCCGGGGACACCTTCAGCAAATTCAGACCGTTGCGCAGGGTGGCCATGATCATCGCCCCGATCAGGGTTCCCCCAACTGTACCCTTGCCGCCCATGAAGCTGGCCCCGCCGATGATTACTGCGGCAATGGCGTCGGTTTCGTACATCAGGCCGGCCAGCGGATAAGCGGCGTTGACCCGTCCGACCAGAATCAGGCCGGCCAGCGCCGCCATAAGTCCGCTCATGGTATATACAAAGACCAGCACCTTATGGATGTTAATACCCGACAGCCGGGCTGCCTCAGTGTTGCCTCCCACGGCATAGATATGCCGGCCGATGGCGGTGTGGTTGAGGATTATGTAAAAAACCAGGTACACCGCGATCACTACCACGAAGCTTACTGGCACCGGACCGATAAACCCCGCTCCCAGGTACTGAATGACCGGCGGGAAATTGGAAATGGGCGAAGCGGCGGTAACCAGCAGGGCCATACCCCGGGCCACGCTCTGGGTCCCCATGGTGGAAATGAACGGATGCGGCAGCTCGAGCTTGGTCAGCAGCAGTCCGTTGGCCAGGCCGACAGCCGCCCCCACTGCCAGACAGGCAATTATACCAAGCCAGGCTGACATACCGGCCTTGACCACGATCAGCCCCATTACCACAATACTCAACGCCAAAATTGACCCCACCGACAGATCGATACCAGCAGTAAGAATGGTCAGCAGCATCCCCAGCGACACTAGGCTGTTGATCGCCGACTGGCGGGCAATGTTCATCAAATTGTCGAGGGTAAGAAAATAGGGCGAGGCCATCGTCAGAATAATCCCCAGCCCGATCAGGCCCAGAAGCGCACCGGCCTGGCGAACTATTCCCCTAATTCTGGTCACCGGCATATTAGCTGTGGTCATAACCTATCCTCACGTTGCATATTTTCCCGGATATCGGGCCTTCGGCCCCGCCCAGCTCAGAGGTGGGTCTTGTGGTTGCTGCGGAGGAAGGCCAGGAGTCTGGCCACCGAGGTGTTGAGAATCAGTTCCTCGGGAATGCCGGCCTCGACAACCATCCGGCTGACAATCGCCAGATCGGCAATCTTGTACGGACTGTGAGCGTCCGACCCCAGCGACAGCATCACCTGGTGCTGCCGGCAGTGGTGAAGCAAGGCCTTCATCTGGGCGGTATCGTCGCCAGCCACCGCCTGTGAGCTGTCGTTGGCCTCGATCGCCACATTGTACTGTTTTGCCGCCAGCACCACCCTTTCCACGTCGATGGCGTAGCCCCGGTCGGGATGGCCAATGATGTCAACCAGCGGATTTTTCATCGCTGCAATCATCCGGGCGGTGTTTTCCTCGACGCTGCCGTTGGCGGTACAGCTGCTGTGGAAACTGGCGATGACAATATCCATTTTCTTTAGAGTCTTTTCCGGAATGTCCAGTTCGCCGTCCATGCCGATCACGTTGGCCTCGCAGCCCTTGAGTATGCGCACACCGTAAATGGTATCCGGAACGTCGCGGTAAGTGTCGAAAAACATCAGCGGTGTGCCGCGCTGATCGTGGGCCGGGCCGTGCTCGGTGATGGCCAGCAGCTTCAGTCCTTTGTGTGCCGCCTCCTCCGCGTTCTCCCTGATCGTTCCGTAGGCGTGGCCGCAGGCCACCGTATGGCTGTGGTTGTCGGTAACAATCAACATTTTGGCCCCTCCTGCAAAGATGTTTTACACTTTTAATTTACTGGGTTTTTCCAAATCATTGACATGCGTTGTCCACGGCCACGCTGTCAGCCGCCGGTTTTCGCCCCTCCACCCCGGCCGGAACCGGCCGATTGGCCGTGGCCGCCTGCATTATCGCCGCCGCTGTCGCCTCCCGGCGGCTGAATTCTCCAGTGATCCGGCCCTGGCTCATTACCAGAATCCGGTCGCTAATCCCCATTACCTCCGGTAATTCCGAGGAAATGACGACGACCGCCGCCCCCCGGGAGACCAACTGACCGATCAGGTTGTATACCTCGATTTTCGCCCCGACGTCAATTCCCCGCGTTGGCTCGTCAAAAATGAAAATTTCAGCCTCGGTCAGCAGCCACTTGGCAATAACCACTTTTTGCTGGTTGCCGCCCGACAGCAGCCGGGTGACCTTGCGGGGGTCTGGCGGGCGCAAGCGAAGCTGTTCGATAAGCCCGGTAATCCGACCGTTCAGCCGTCGCCGGGCGATCAGCCCGTTGACGTTAAATCGCTCCAGCACCGGCAACTCGATATTGAATTGCACGTCGTGCATCAGAACCAGACCCTGCCCCTTGCGATCCTCGGTCAACAAGGCGATCTTGCTGTTGATGGCATCGCGGGGGCTGCGAATAAACACCTCGCGGCCGTTCACCCAAATCCGCCCGCTGTCTACCGGATCAGCGCCAAAAATCGCTCGGGCCGCTTCCGTCCGGCCCGCACCGATCAGGCCAGCCAGTCCCAGCACCTCCCCCCGGTGCAGGGAAAACGATATGTCATGCAACACCCCGGCTCGGCACAGGTTTTCCACCCGCAGCAGCTCATCACCCACCGGCACCGTCAGCTTGGGGAAGTGTTCGCTGACATCCCGTCCCACCATCAGCCGGACGATTTCGTCGATGTCCAGCCGTTCCCGGTCCATGCTGCCCACCAGCTGTCCGTCGCGCAGCACCGTGACCCGGTCAGCAATGGCCGCAACCTCGTCCAGCCGGTGGGAAATGTAGACTACGGCTATTCCCCGGTTTCGCAGCTGGCGGACTTTGTCCAGCAACAGGTCGGTCTCCCTGCCAGACAGACTTGATGTAGGCTCATCCATGATCAGCAGTTTGGCGTCGGCCAGCAGGGCCCGAGCAATTTCCACCGCCTGACGCACTCCCATGCTGAAACTGCCGGCAGGCTGATCGATGTCGATTTCCACTCCCAGCTGGGCCAGGGCATCGGCGGCCAGGGCCCTCATCCGGGCCCGGTCGAGCAGCCCCCCGGCTTTTCTCAACTCCCGGCCGAGAAATATGTTGTCAGTCACCGACATGTTGTCGGCCAGGCTGAGTTCCTGGTAGATGCAGGCAATACCATGCCCGGCTGCATCCCTGGTGCCATTCAGGCTAACCGGCTGCCCGCCGACGCAGATCACGCCGCCGGGGTCAGGCTGGTATACCCCGGTCATAATCTTGATCAGGGTCGATTTGCCTGCCCCGTTTTCCCCGCATAAACAGTGAATTTCCCCGGTCCGGACCGCAAGGCTGACCGCCGACAATGCCCTGACCCCGGGAAAGGTTTTGCTTATGTTGCGCAACTCCAGCCAGCTGGGCTGGCGATCGCCGCCGGTTGCCATCACTGCCCACCGGACGGCAGAATTGACCCCCCCTGGGGAATGAGCAGGATTTCCCCGGTCGGCCCGCTTTTGGCCAGGGCCGCATCCAGTGCCGCCTGTCCGTCGGCAAACTGCCGGCAGAGCTTGTCCAGTTTAGGATGGCTTAATGCCGATACCAGGTAGATGTCGGCCATCTTTCTGACCATGGCAATGGCCGCCGCTTTGTGTCCGCCCAGCCGGAAGCCGCTCTCCACCCGGCTGATCAGCCGATCGGCACTGTCAGCCTCGCTTATCCATTGTTCAAACACTTCTTCGCCAAAC
This sequence comes from Negativicutes bacterium, assembly GCA_026416215.1. Lineage (GTDB taxonomy): Bacteria > Bacillota > Negativicutes > SKW292 > SKW292 > SKW292. Next base: position 15,560 of record JAOAFP010000014.1, read on the forward strand.
CCTTCCCGGCACTCGGCAACCAGGATCACCGTTCCGCCGGGTTTTACCGCGTATTTGGCATTGTCCAGCGCCTTTTGCGCCTGATAGAGATTGATGTCCTTGGGAAATCCCCCCGGCGAAGTGATTACAATGTCGGCCCGGCGGGGAATTTTTACCTTGTACAGTCGGTCGAGGAATTCGCAGCCGGCCCGGTGGGCGTCAATGTAATGCCCGGCTACCGCCCTGATAATCCGCTTCTTTTCGTCCAGAATGACATTGAGAATAAAGTCAATGGCCAGGTGATGACCGATTGCGTCGATGTCCCGCCGCAACGGGTTGTCGGTGATATTGCCGGCGCACGCCTTGTCCAGCACCATCATCCGGTGGTTGGCCTGAATGGCCGCCCTGGTGGATACGCCAGGCATTATCGCCTTAGCCCCGCCGCTGTAACCAGCGAAATAATGATACTCGATATTGCCAAGACAAACCCGACGGTCGGCAGCCGCCACCAGCCGGCAGACGTCGAGCGGGGTGCCGGATTCGGTGGTGCCGACACGAACAAAGCCCTGACTGCCGCCGTCCACACACCGCACCCGCCCGAACACCTCTCCGCCAACCAGTGCCTGCATTTCCTCCCGGCTGTGGCGGCGGTGACTGCCCAGGGCGAAGACCACGGTAATATCGCCGTCCCCAACCCCGGCCCGGTTAAGTTCGGCCAGCACCGGCGGCAGCAGCTTGTAACTGGGCAGCGGCCGGGTGATGTCGCTGGTGACAATGGCCACTTTATCCCCGGCCTGCACCAGGCCGGCAAGCGGCAGGCTGGCAATCGGCTCAGCCAGCGCCCGGCTGATTTCGGCCTGCTCATCGGCGGCCGCCGTCACCGGATTGGCGGTCAGCACCGCCAGCAGGTTCTGTCCGGGGATCTCCAGTTCGATCTTTCCCTGTCCGTAAGCCAGTTCAAAACTCATACACACCTCACTGTTTACCTGCCGGCCGCCGGCAGCCGCCACCCGTTAAACGGAGCGGATCTGCCGGCAACCGCTTTTTCAGTCTTCCACCTTCACCGGTCTTCCCTCCCGGTATGACCGCCAGGCAGCCAGACCGATCAGCACCGGTTTAAGTCCGTCGATACCGGTGACCGGAGTGGGCCGGTTGTTGGCGATACTGTCAAAAAACTGCCGCATTTCCTCGATGAACGAACCCTCATAGCGTTCCAGGAAGAAGTACTTGGGTTTGTCGGACAACACCGCTTCAGAGGTGCTGAGCGAAACGGTGGTCGGCAGGTCGTTGCCCACGGTAATGCCACCCCTGGTACCCAGTACTTCCACCCGCTGGTCGTAGCCGTACACCGCCCGACGGCAGTTGTCAATCACGCCAATCGCCCCGTTGGCGAACTTGAGGCTGATCAAGGCGGTGTCAACGTCCCCGGCCTCACCAATCGCCGGATCGACGGTCACGGCGGCATTGGCGTACACCTCAGTCACTTCACTGCCGGTAAGGTAGCGGACCATGTCAAAATCGTGGATGGTCATATCGAGAAACATGCCGCCGGACGTTTTGACGTATTCAACCGGCGGCGGTTCCGGGTCGCGGGAGGTGACCTTGACAATTTGCAGCTGCCCAACCGCCCCTGATTGGATCAATTCCCGGACTTTGGCAAAGTTGTGGTCAAACCGGCGGTTGAACCCGACCTGAAACTTCACCCCGGCCGTCTCCACTGCCTGCAAAACCTGGTGGATCCGCCCGACGTCGTAATCGATGGGTTTCTCACAGAACACGTGCTTGCCGGCCTGGGCGGCCTCAATCGAATACTGGGCGTGGGTATTGGTGGGCGAGCAGATAAGCACTGCGTCGATCTCCCGATCGTCAATTATCGGGCGGTGGTCGGCGTAAATGTTTTCAATCCCTATTCCCCTGGCCCATTCGCTGATTTTGTCGGCCATAACGTCAGCAATTGCCTTAATTTTCACCTGGGGAAAATTGTTGGTGATGAACCTGCTGTGCAATTGTCCGATCCGTCCGCCGCCGATCACGCCGATGGTAAGTTTTTTTTCCATTTTTCCCTCCTCTTAAAGTCCGGTGGTTTCCCGGATATAGCTGCGGGCTTTCAGGGCATACTCCAGCGGATTGGCCAGTGCCGGATCCTGCTCCGCCTCAACCAGCAGCCAGCCCTGATAGCCATGCTCGTCCAGCACTTTAAACAGCGGGCGAAAATCGATCATCCCGTCGCCCGGCACGGTGAAAACCCCGGCCTTCACCGCCTGCAGAAAGCTCATCCTGTCCTGGTGAACCCGGGTGAGCACCTCGCTGCGGATGTCCTTCAGGTGGACGTGTCGCACCCGGCTGACATGTTTTTCGAGGACGGCCAGCGGATTTTCGCCGGCAAAGGTCAGGTGGCCGCTGTCGAACAACAGGCTGACCTGCTCCGGGTCGGTGGCCGCCATCAGCCTGTCGATCTCAGCCGCGGTCTGAACACCTGTCCCCATGTGATGGTGGTAAACCAGGGTCATTCCTACCTCCTTAGCCAGTCTGCCCAGATTTTCCAGCCCGTCGGTCAACCTCTGCCATTCTTGGTCGCTGAAATGCGGTTTGCCGTCAAACACCGGCGTGTTCATCTGCCCCTGCACGCTGTGCCCCTGTTCCGACACCACCACCACCCTGGCCCCCATTGCCCGGAGAAAGTCGCGGTGACTGACGAACGCCGCCGCCGTCCGTTCGTAGGAATCCGTGGTCAGGAACGAACTGAACCAGGCACTGGCAACCGACAGTTTGCGCAGCGACAGAGCCTTTTTCAGCACCGCCACATCGCGGGGGAACTTGCTGCCCACCTCGCAACCGCTGAATCCGGCCAGGGCCATCTCGCTGACGCACTGTTCAAAGGTGTTCTCTCCCCCCAGCTCGGGCATGTCGTCATTGGTCCAGGCAATAGGGGCAATCCCCAGCCGGACTTTTTCGCGATCAAACATCCTGCTCTACCTCCCCCAGCTCAGTATTGTCTGGCCTGGCCGACATTTTCCCGCAGCCGGCGGTAAGCCGACTGAACCTGCGGACTGTCGGCCACCGCGGGCACTCCTACCCGCCACCAGGCGCCATATCCGTGAGTCATGGTCTTGGGCATCACTTTGACATCGATTAAGGTCGACACCGTTTCCCGCCGGACGGCAGCCAGCGCCTCCTCAAGCTCCCCAATCGTCCGTACCCGGTAGGTTTTGCAGCCGTAGGCAGCAGCGTTGGCGGCAAAATCGATCGGCATGAGGTTGCCGTCCAGCTGTCCCGTTCCGGGATTGCGAAACCGGAATTCGGTACCGAAGCTGGTCATACCCTGGTCAATCTGCAGATTGTTAATGCAGCCGAACGCCATGTTGTCAAACAGGATTACGTTGATTTTGACCCCCTCCTGTAATGAGGTGACGAGCTCGGAATGGGACATCAGGTAAGACCCGTCGCCGACCAGGGCAAACACCTCCCGTTCCGGCTGGGCCAGCTTAACTCCCAGGGCGGCATTAACCTCGTAACCCATGCAGGAATAGCCATACTCCATGTGATAGGTGCCCCTGCCCCTGGCCCGCCACAGTCGCTGGAGGTCGCCCGGCAGGCTGCCGGCCGCACAGACAATCACGTCGTCGTCGGCCATGGTCCGGTTCAGCACCCCCAGAACCTCGGTCTGGGTGAGCCTCGAGCCGGTCAGGGAGGCAAACTCGCTGAGCACCTGCCGCCAAGGCAGGCCATCTTCCACCTCCGGGACAAAATCATCATCCCGGTACTGCCGGGCGTACAGCCGGTCAACCTCGGCGTCATGAGCCGCACGGGCGTCGGCTATCTCGTGTCTGTACCCCGAATGGTAACCCTCAGCCGCCAGGGCGGCGGCCAGGGCTTCCAGCCCGGCCCGGGCATCGGCCACCACTTTTACCCCGTCCAGCTTGCCGGCGTCGAACGGAGCGACATTGATGTTGACAAACCTGACTTCTTCCCCTCTGAACAGCCACTTCGAGGCAGTGGTAAAATCGGTGTAGCGGGTGCCGACACCAATCACCAGGTCGGCGGCGGCAGCCATGGCGTTTGCCGCCGGTCCGCCGGTCACCCCGATGCCGCCGAGGTTGAGCGGGTGATCCCAGGGTATGGCGCTCTTGCCGGCCTGGGTTTCGGCAAACGGAATATTGAACTGTTCGGCAAACCGGCGAAAGACTTCCTCCGCCCCCGAATATCTCACTCCGCCGCCGAGAATCAGCAACGGCCGCCTTTTACCGGCAAACGCCCTGACCGCATCGGCGATCATTCCGGCCGTCGGCGGCCGCCGCTCAATCCGGTGCACCCGCCTGGCCAGGAAGTATTCCGGGTAATCGTAGGCCTCGCCCTGTACATCCTGGGGCAGGGCAATGGTCACCGCCCCGGTCTCGGCCGGATCGGTCAGCACCCGCACTGTCTCTTATACACATCT
>JAOAFP010000126.1 GCA_026416215.1 Negativicutes bacterium
AAACCGCCGGCTCTGACGGCGGCAATCAGTCCATCGAGATGGGTGGAACCGCAGCGGTCATTGATGTTAAGCCCGTCGGGGCGGTGATTGATGACTTCGGCCTTAACACCAAGCCGCCGCCAGATTTCGCCAGCCACCGTCGACGCCGAGCCGTTAGCGCAGTCAACTAGAATCCGCCAGTCGCCCAAATCGCCGGCTACCGTCCGGCAGATGTGGTCGATGTATTGTTCGACCAGTTCGCGCCGTCCAACGATCCGGCCGATGTTTTCGCCGTCGGGGAACGGGCAGTTGTCCTCGTCGGCCGCCACAATAAGCTCAATTGCGTCTTCGATGTCATCAGCCAGTTTATAGCCGTCGGCGGCGAAAAATTTGATGCCGTTGTCGGGGAATGGGTTGTGCGAGGCCGAAATCATCGCCCCGGCCGAAGCGGCGGTCTGCTTGGTGACGAAAGCCACCGCCGGAGTTGGAACCACCCCGAGCAGGACGGCATCGCCGCCAGCCGAGCATACACCGGCTGCCAGTGCCGCCTCAAGCATTTCCCCGGATATTCTGGTGTCGCGGCCAATTATGATCTGGGGACGGCGCCGGTCGCGGCCGAAATAAAAGGTCACCGCCCGCCCTAGCCGGTAAGCCAGCAGGGCCGACAATTCCCGGTTGGCCACTCCCCGCACCCCGTCGGTGCCAAACAGTCTTGCCATTGTTCACCTCACTCGCAATGTTTCACAGCATTTGCCGGCGGGTTCAGCGTCAGACCACTGCTCAGTAGGCCGGACGGTAACGGCTGATGATCATCCCGGCCGAACGGTAGCCGTCAACCGCCGCGCTCATTATCCCACCGGCGTAGCCTGCCCCCTCACCCACCGGGTAGAGCCCGCCGTGGGACAGCGACTGCCGGTCTTCCCGGCGCAACAGGCGCACCGGCGAAGAAGTCCGGCTTTCGATGGCAGTCAGTACGCCGCCGGCCACAAAACCGGGCAGCCGTCGGTCAAACTCCACCAGTGCCCGCTGCAGGGGACCTACGACCTGTCCGGGCAGACAGGCCCGCAAGTCAGCCCGCCGCCATCCCGGCCGGTAGCTGGGTTCAACCGGCAACCGGCTGGCAGGTTGACCAACAAATTCAGCGGCCGCCTGAACCGGTGCACAGTAACCGCCGCCGCCGGCCCGGAAAGCCGCCCCTTCCCACTGCCGCAACCATTCGATCGCCGCCAGGGGATGGCCGCCGCAGTCTTCCGGGACGACAGTCACCACTAGGGCGCTGTTAGCCAGGCAGCCGTCCCGGCGGTAGTTGCTCATCCCGTTAACCACCAGCCGCCCGGGTTCCGAGGCCGCAGCGATCACCTGTCCGCCCGGGCACATGCAAAAAGCGTAGACCCCGCGTCCCGATAGCTGGTCCTGCCAGGTCAGGCTGTAATCGGCCGGGGGCAGCTGGTTATGATCGGCCCAGCTGCGGTACTGGCAGCGGTTGATGAACCGCTGGCTGTGTTCAATGCGGACACCCACCGCCAGCGGTTTGACAGCCATGGCCACCCTTCGTCCGGCCAGCCGGAAATAGAGGTCGCGGGCGCTGTGACCGGTGGCCAGCAGACAAACCTGACAGGGCTGGCGGCAACCATTCAGCACCACGGCTTGCAGGCGGCCGTCGGCGGCAATTATATCATCAAGGCGGGTGCCAAACAAATAACGGCCACCAAACTGCTCAATCCGGCGGCGCAGGTTGCTCACCACCGCCGGCAGCCGGTCGCTGCCGATGTGGGGCCTGGCCAGCCAGGCGATTTCCGGCGGCGCGCCGGCAGCGGTAAGAATTTTGATGATTGCTGATCGTTCGTCGCCCAGGCTGCGGGCAGTCAGTTTACCGTCGGAAAAAGCCCCGGCCCCGCCCTCGCCGAACTGGACGTTACACTCGGGATCAAGCTGGCCGGACTGCCAGAAATGCTGCACAATCGCCGTCCGCTCGCCCACCGGCAGCCCCCGTTCGACGATCAGCGGCCTGAAGCCGTGTTCGGCCAGCAGCCAGCCAGCCAGCAACCCGGCCGGCCCGGCTCCAACCACCACCGGCGGCTCGGCCAGCGGCTGATCACCGGCGGTCAGCGGCTGGCTGTCGCCGGGCGGCACCCCGGTCACCCGCAGTCCGGCCGGCAGCCGTTCAAACAGCCCGGCCGGTGCCCGCACCGCCACGTTGTAGACATAACGCGGCCGGCGGTCGCCGCGGGCATCAAGCGACTGACGGACCACCGCCCAGTCGCCAATCGATTCGGCCGGCCAGCCCAGCCGGTCGGCCAGCCGGCGCTTGTCAGTAAGCGGCCGGTCAAAGGGAAAATCAATGCCGCAGACTACTGCCTGCCGCCACTGCCGCCGGTTCAAAATTCGATTGTCACCCGGACTTTGTCGGTCTCGCACCTGACCCCGTCCGGCACTATCAATCTGACTTCGATGGTCTGGGTTCCGGTAAGTTTTCCGACGTCGATCGGCTCGGTGGCAACAAAACTGTCGCCAGGATTATTAACCGCGGCTTGAGGCCCTGACAGCCAGACCTGCCCGGGGTCGCACTGCACCGACTGGATCTTCCGGGCCGGTTTTCCGGTCAATTGTGGGTTTACCTTGACCTGACGGCGGACAAAATCATTGCCGGTGACGGTCACCTCCACCTCGACCGGCTGGACCTTCAGCCCGTCAACCGGCTTACCGTCGTAACCCAACAGCACGGGCTCAGCGGTCAGCCGGAAACTGGCCGGACGGTTGCTGGGATCGATGTAGACCACTGCCCGGTAGACAGTTTGCAGCAGCGAGCTGGGACCGGTAACCACCACCTGTTTTTCCGACAGCTCGGCCTTGAGGCTGGGGTTTTCATTGCCACTGGCAAACTGAGCCTCAACCGGCAGCGTCCGTCGCCCCGATTCGTCGATATGAAAGCTTACCCGTTCGGGGTTTACCTCGGCAACCTCCACCTTGGGCGGGGCGAAAGTTTTTATCCTCAGGGTATGCCTGCCCTCTCCCAATCCTGCTACATCGATATAGGCCCGGATGTCGTTGTCACCGATATCCGACAATCTTCCCCTGCTGGTTTTCAGGCTGATTTTAACCGTTTCCGGCAGATCGCTGGCCACCATTCCCTCGCCCAGGTTGTGCACCTCCAGCGGCACGGTGATCGATGTCTCCACCGGCGGGTTCTGATCGCTCATCACATACAGCCAGACTATCATTGCCAGCAGCAGGGAAAGGATTTTCAGCGGCCAGTTTTTGAACAGCGATATCCTGATCATTGCTTTTTGCCCCACTTCAGGTAACTGCTGAGCGGACGGCCTTTTTTGACCAGCAGTGAGCGCAGGTAGGCATCGAGGCTGTCAAGGGTGTAATCGCGCTGCAGATGGCCGCCGCGGGCCACCGATATCTTCCCGGTCTCCTCGCTGACCACCAGCACCAGGGCGTCGCACTGCTCGCTCATACCGATCGCCGCCCGGTGACGGGTTCCCAGTTCGCTGCTCAGTGCCCGGGCTTCAGTCAGCGGCAGCAGGCAGCCGGCAGCCGCAATCCGGTTGCCACGGATGATCACCGCCCCGTCGTGCAGCGGCGAGTTGGCAAAAAAGATGTTCAGCAACAGCTCGCTGCTGACCAGACCGTCGACGGCCACCCCAGTCTCGGCATACTCATTGAGGCCCACTTCCCGTTCAATGACCAGCAGCGCCCCGGTCCTGGACCGAGACAGCCGGCCCACCGTCCGGGTCAACTCGTCAACCAGCTGGTTAGACTGCTCGACATCAAGAATCACCCCACCGCGAAACATTTTCCCCTGCCCCAGCTGCTCCAGGGCCCGGCGCAGCTCAGGCTGAAACACCACCGGCAGAGCCACCGCCACCATGGCAATCAGCTTTTGCAGCGTCCAGGAAACAGCGTGTAACCCCAGCCAGTTGCTGGCCAGCGTCGCCACCATCAGGATCAGGATGCCCTTTAGCAGGGCCTCGGCCCGGGTGTTGCGGATCACGTTGTAGATAGAGTAGATCGCATAGGCGATCAGCAGGATGTCGATGCAGTCCAGTATGGTTATCG
>JAOAFP010000127.1 GCA_026416215.1 Negativicutes bacterium
GCCCCCCGCCAGTCGTTAAATTCGCCGACAATCGAAACCGCCGCCGCATTGGGAGCCCAGACGTTAAACCGTACTCCCTTCAGTTTCTTGACCTCTTCGACATGAGCCCCCATAAACTGGTAAGAACGGTAGTTGGTCCCCTGGTGGAAAAGATAGATGCTGTCCTTGTCCAGAAGCCGGCTGTTTCTCATGTTTCCTTCCTTCCCTTCTGCATGGCTGAATACGCTCAAACCCTGTACGCCTGCGTTTATTCGCCTTAAACGCCGAAAATCCTTGTTTCTGAACGGTCTGCTGACCGGCTGCTGTCACCCCCGGATCCGACCCCTGTGCTATAATCATCACCGGAACCCACGCCAACGGAGGATTTGCACCATGTCCGGCAAACGCCTGCAATCGCTTGAACATATCCGCGCCGTGTCGATGCTGGGTGTGATCGCCATCCACACCGGCGCCTACTATCTCAGCAACCCCCACCTGTTCATGCCTTTGTTTGTTTCCCTTGAAATAGCTTCCCGCTTCTCGATTCCAGCCTTCTTCTTCGTGTCGGCTTTCGGCCTGTTTTTCAAGGCTGACCGTCAGACCTTCTCCTACCGCGCTTTTCTTGCCCGGCGACTGCCGGCGGTGTTGGTGCCATACCTTGCCTGGTCGCTAATTTACAGATTGTACTATGGATACGTCACTCACGACTGGACGGTGTTTTCAGCGAAAAAAATGCTGATTTCGCTGGTTTTCGGTCTGTCTTCCTATCACCTGTACTTCATTGTCATTTTGATCCTTTTTTACCTTTGCATGCCTCTGCTGCGACCACTGGTGTTTTTTGCCGACAGGCATCCTCGCCTGGTACTGCCCTGCCTGCTGCTCGGGCAGATTGCCGTCAACTACTGGTCGAGCTATCTTCGGCCGGTCATTCCCGGGCAGGGCTGGACAGCGATGCTGGTCAATTATCTGCCCAACTACTGGCCGGTTCATTACCTTCTGATCTTCGTAGCCGGAGCGGTATTTGCCCTGAATTACCAGCGGTGGTCGGCAGCGTTGCGCCGCCACGCCGGCTGGGTGATTCTCGCCTTTGTCGCCTCGTTGATTATAATCGTGGCCGCCTTCCTTCATTGCATTTCCAATCTCGGCTATTCCCCCCAGAGCGGGGTGGACACCATTCACCAGCTGAGCCCACCGGGAGTAATTTATTCCTTGTCGGCCTGCTTTTTTTTCTGGTTGATTTTTGAGTTCTTCCTGCCGGCACCAGCCGCCGCACCGTTGTCGGCAATGGCCCGCCTCTCCTATCCGGTCTACCTCTGCCATCCACTGGTCATGTACTGTCTGTATTCCGTTTACGCCCGCTCCGGCATTATATTCACCGTCGGCCACACCCTGCTGTTTTTCATAATCACCGTGGTGATCAGCATGTCCCTCGGCCGGCTGATCACCGGCCTGCCCCCCTGCCTGGCCCCCGTCCGGCGAATGCTGGCCGGCACCAAATAAAAAACGGCCGGCTGATACTGCCGACCGTCAGTGCAGGCAACGACCGCCGCCCTGGATTGGCTGCTGGGCGCTATCGTGCTTTTCAATATATTCCATGCCCAATAGAAGCTGGCGGAAAACCTCGCTGAGGATCTTGGCCGTATCGCCGCTCATTCCCACTGACAAACCCACGTTTACCTCATCCACCTCTTCCGCGATACTCTGCAGCCGCTCCTTGATCATACCCACCGTCACTATCTTCGACATGTCCACCCCCCCTCCCGTTCAGGGTCCGAAAAATGCAGCCCGGCACTGTTGCAAAACCGTATACGCCTAAATTATAATGCCTGTGGCGGACTTTTTCAACCGCCACCAGGCAACCGGCTGTCCGGGCCGTATTGGAGAAAGGAAGACGAAAGCCAATGAAAGAATGCGATGTGGCGATTATCGGGGCCGGGCCTGCCGGGCTAACCGCGGCCCTTTACTGTGGCCGGGCCAAGTTGCAGGCGGTCTGCGTGGAAAAGAGCGTGAATGGCGGCCAGGTCGCCTCGACTGAAGAAGTGGAAAATTATCCGGGTTTTATGGCGATTAGCGGCCCGTCGCTGGCGGAAAAGATGGCAAAACAGGCAGAAAAATTCGGCGTAGGGCAGCAGCGGGCCACGGTGCAGGGCATCACACCCGATGGCCGCTACTGGCTGGTCAGGACCACCAGTGAGGGGATTAAAGCCAAAGCAGTGATAATTGCCACCGGCGCCGAGCCGCGGCTGTTAGGCTGCCCCGGCGAAAGCGACCTGCGGGGCAGGGGGGTGTCCTATTGCGCCGTCTGCGATGGTGCCTTTTACGAGGACGCTGATAACGTGGTGGTGGTTGGCGGCGGCGACTCGGCGGTGGAGGAGGCGGTATTCCTAACCAAATTCGCCCGGTGCGTCACGTTGATCCACCGCCGCGACAGTCTCAGGGCGGCGAAAATTCTTCAGGACCGGCTGTTTGGCAATCAGCGGGTTAAGGTAGTCTGGAACAGCGTTATCGGCAGCATCAATGGCCGGGACATGGTGGAAAGCGTGACCGTCCGTAATATCAGAACCGGTAGTGTTGACACCTTACCGTGCGAAGGAGTTTTCGTGTACGTGGGCATGACCCCGCAGACCGGTTTTGCCGGCGGTCTGGTGGCAATGGACGACAACGGCTACATCATCACTGATGAGACCATGGCCACCAATATGCCGGGGATTTTTGCCGCCGGCGACAACCGGGTCAAAGGTTTGCGGCAGATTGTCACTGCCGCCGCCGACGGGGCAGTTGCCGCCTTCTTTGCTGCCAGATACATCGAGGAGCATTTCGGCTAGCCGGCACCAGATCCGGAACCATCGCCGGCAGGCCTCGCGCCGGGTCCAAAAGTCGGCGGCGGTACAGGTTTTGGTTTCTGCCGCACCAGACCATTTCAATAAACGGTGATAAAACTTAAGGGACGGCCCCCGGCGGGGCCGTCCCTTAAGTTTTTGCCGTTCGGTGATCGGCCTGTCTGACGATAGGCCGACGGCCGGACAAATCATCGGCTGCCGGTGATTTATCCTTTGCCGGCCGAACGCCAGCAGCTGACCACCGCCCCGTCTGTCCTGACGACCACCGGCGGGCGCTCGGACCGGCAACGATCGTCAGCCAGGGGGCAGCGGCTGTTAAACACACAGCCGGCCGGCGGATTAATCGGCGAAGGCAGGTCTCCCTCTAGCAACCGCAGCGGTTTGTTGCGCTCGAGCACCGGATCGGGCTGGGGTATCGCCGCCAGCAGGGCTTCGGTGTACGGGTGCAACGGATGACTGTAGATGGCTTCGCAGCTGTTTATTTCCATTATGTGTCCCAGATACATAACCATTATCCGCTGGCTGATCTTCCTGACCACACTCAGGTCGTGGGAGATGAACAGCACGGTCAGTTTGAACTCCTGCTGCAAATCCTGCAGCAGGTTGATGATCTGAGCCTTAATCGACACGTCCAGAGAACTGACCGCCTCATCGCAGATCAGCACCTGTGGCCGCAGAATCAGCGCCCGGGCAATACCGATCCGCTGACACTGCCCGCCGGAAAATTCGGTCGGGTAGCGGTTGATCTGTTCCGGACTCAACCCGACCAGCTTCATTGTATCCACCACCCGCTCCAGCACCTCGGCCCGTCCCATCGAAGGATAAAGGGTCTGCAACGGCTCGGCCACGATTTCGGCAATGGTCATCCGCGGGTTGAGGGCAGCGATCGGATCCTGGAATATAAACTGCATTCGTTTATGCACCTCATCCCAGGTAGGCTTGTCTGCCCCTGACAGGTCGATATTGCCGGCAAACACCGCCCGGCCTGAGGTGATCGGGGTAAGGCCGACCAGGGCCCGGGCCAGGCTGGATTTGCCACAGCCCGACTCGCCGACAATGCCGATCGTTTCCCCGGCTGCAACTTCAAAGCTGACCCCGTCGACCGCATGCACAACCGCCGGCGGTTTCCACCACGGCCCCGGTAGGGCAAAATGAACCTTCAGATTTTCCACCCGGAGGATATTTTCATTCATGGCTTCTCACCCATATCCCGCCCACATT
>JAOAFP010000128.1 GCA_026416215.1 Negativicutes bacterium
TGGGCTCGGAGATGTGTATAAGAGACAGGTGTACAATACGCTGCCCAGTGAATTCAGCCAGCGAAAAGAGATCATCGAACGCATCAGCACCGATACCACGATCAGTGCCGATGCCGCATAGCCCAGCCAATCGGGACCGTTCACCGGTAATGTCCCCCACCGGCACCGGCCCGGCCGGCCGCCGGCGGCCGGCGGTCAGACCAGCTGCAGGCTGCCATCAACATAGATCAACCGGCCATTGATATAAACCGCCCGGGTTGAGCGGTCGTCGCCCATAATCATGTGTATGAACAATAGGTCAAAAATCGACCGGCACTGGGCAACTCGCCAGGCCATCAGGGTGGTCGGGCGGTTGTCGAGAACCACAAGGTCAGCCTCCAGTCCCACCTCCAAGTTGCCTACCCACTTGTCCCAGCCCAGGTTTTTTGCCGCGCCGGCCGTACTGGCGTAGAAGGCGTAGGCCGGGTGCAGGGAAAAACCGTTCAACTGGGCAGTTTTATAGGCCGAGTCCATGGTTTTCAGCATCGACAGATTATTGCCGGCACCAAAATCGGTGGCAAAATTGACCTTAACTCCGTAATCGCTCACCCGTTTGAAGTCAAACAAACCGCTGCCCAGGAAATTGTTCGAGCTGGGTGAGTGGGCGATTATCGCCCCGCTTTTGGCCAGTCGGTTCAGTTCGTCATCTGACAGATGGATGCCGTGGGCGAAAATACTGTTGGACTGATTCAGGCCATAATGTTCGTAAATCGCCAGATAATCGCGGTGTTCTGGGAACAGCTCGAGAGCCCGTTTGCATTCGTCGGTGTTTTCCGACAGGTGGGTGTGGAAAAAGCAGTCGGGGTACTCCTCCTTCAGCTGTTTGACCATCTCCAGTTCCTCGCGGCTGCTGGTCAGAGCGAACCGATCGATGATCGAATACTGGGCCCGGCCGTTGTTGTGCCACTTGTTGATCAGAAACTTGGCATCGTCGTAGGCCGCCACCGCTGATCGGGCCAGCTTGTCCGGAACAAAGCTGTCCATGAACACCGTGCCGGCGGTTATCCTCATATTGATCTTGGCCGCTTCCTGAAACAGGATATCGGCCGAATGGGGATATGACGTGGAGAAGGCCACAATGCTGGTAGTGCCGTTGCGTATGCATTCGGCCAGGAACAGCCGGGCAATTTTGTCGGCGTAGCTGTGGTCGCGCAGCTTTATCTCGGCGGGAAAGGTATAGTTATTCAGCCAGTCCAGAAGTTTTTCGCCGTAGGCGGCCGCCACGTCAACCTGTGGGTAATGGGTGTGAGAATCGATAAAACCCGGCACAATCAGTGCGTCGCGGTAATGATCGATCCAGGTCGACTCACCGATGTAGCCGCTGGCCAGTACCTCTCTCGCATCCCCCACCGCGACGATTTTGCCGTCATCGATGGCAATCATCGCATCCTCAAAGTACTGTAGGCAGTTTTCCGGCCCGGCGATCCACGGGTCGGCGATAAACTTGATGGCTGCACCCCGCACAGCCCGGCGGGCAGGTTTAAGCATTACGGTTACCTCCTTCTGTTTGTTGCTGCCAGCAACGGCAGTGCCACTCATCCGTTGCCGTTCAGATAGTTGCCGTTCAGATGACCCGCTTGACCCCGTCAGCCAGGGTTGTCGGATGGAAATCCGGCTTGTAGCCCACCCGGCCCTTGTAGGCCACCTCAAGCTGGCTGCGGAAATTACCGTAATTTTCCTTTTTCACCAGCGCCAGAGCACAACCGGCAAATCCCCAGCCGATCGGCCGTGCCCCGACGCAGCCCGGTAACATCCGAGCCTCCTCGACCACAGCGTCAAGCTCGGGCCCTGACGCCTCAAACTCATCGCGCAACGACCGATGCGACTCGAACATCAGCCCGCCAAGGCCGGCAATGTCATTGGTCAGCACTTTTTTGGTAGCGTCAAAAACCCGGCTTTGTTCGCCCACAATGTACAACGCCCGCCGCTTCAGGTATTCGTCGGATATCAGCTCAACGTCCTCGATGCTGATTTCGCTGAGATTTTCAGCCGGGCGCCGCCTGCGGACCAAATCGAGAATCTCGCGGCACTCCTGCATTCGCTCCCGGACTCTCTGATCGATATTGTCGATAGCTTTCTTGGTATTTATAACCACCAGCTGATACTGATCAAGATTGATCGGGATCAGCCGGTAATCGGTGGTGTGGGCGTCAGCCATCAGGGCGTGGTTACTCTTTCCCAGACAGGACACCATCAGGTTGAGCACATTGCTTTCCACCCCAAGGAATTCGCGATCGGCCTGCTCGGCTATTTTTATCAGCTGCAGCCGGTTGATCGCTCCCGCCGCTCGGCGGTGGCTGGTGAACATATAGGCGGTAACCATTTTGGTCGCTGCCGACGCTCCCATGCCGGCCGACTCCGGCACGTCACTGGCAAAATACATATCCGCCCCTGACAGCTCGATGCCGTTCTCCTCAAGGTAACGCATTATCCCGCGGGGAACATTGGCCCACCCCAGCTTGAAATCGTAGTTTATCGAGCTGGCAAACGACATCGAGCACGGTGGTGTATAACGATCGGACCGCATGTTGACCTGGGTGTCCTGACGCCACCGCACCACTGCCGTTATTCCCATGTTAACGCTGATCGACAGCGTCGAGCCGTTGTTTTCGGCCAGGTAATCGCCAAACAGGTTGACCCGGCCCGGAGCCATATATACCTCGACTTCGTCGCCCTGCCGGCCGAAATAGTCGTAAAAGCTATGCATCGCCTGGTCGCTGCCAACCATCTGTCTACCTCCGGATAGGTTTGCAACCGCCTTATTCGTCCTGCCGCAACAAAATCCTGCCTGACAGTCCGAAACATAAAAAATAAAGAAACCGGATACTGACCGGTTTCCGTACGCCGGTGTCTACTTTGCCGAAAAGTCGATCAGCCTGGCGCCGAGGATTCCCTCCATGCCCTTGATTTTGATCATCAGCGCCGTTGGTATGTCCCTTTCCACGCTCATCGCCATCATGTTCCTGCCCCGTTCCGGCGTGCGCCCGACCATCATGCTGGCGATATTTATTCCGTGTTCGCCGAGAATCGTTCCCATCTTGCCGATCATTCCCGGTTTATCGTCATGTGGGCACAACAGAATCCATCCCTCCGGGGCAAAGTCCACCCCGTAGCCGTCAACTGAAACGATTCGCGCCTCATTTTTGCCAAACAGCGTCCCCGAAACCACGTGCTCTCTTTTTTCAGTCTTAACCTTGACGGTCACCAGGTTGGCAAAGCTTTCAGCCTCCTCGTCCCTGATTTCCCTGATTCTCAGCCCCCGCTGCCTGGCTTTGGCCATGGCATTGACGTAATTGACTGGCTCCTGAAGAATTGGATTCAGCAGCCCCTTCAACACCGCCACCGTCAGCAGGCTGGTGTCCACTTCGGCTATTTCCCCACAGTAGGATACCGTAACGTTGTCAATGCGGCCGTCGGCCAGATGAATGGCCAGTATTCCCATTTTTTCCGCCAGGTTGAGATACGGCCGGATGAATTCCAGCACGTGTTCCGGTACGGCCGACAGATTGACTGCGTTGGCCACCGGCTCCCCGCGCAGACCGGCTATTACCCCGCGGGCCACGTCCACCGCCACGTTGACTTGGGCTTCAGTGGTGGACGCGCCAAGATGAGGGGTGAAAACGACATTCCGGGCCTGCAGCAACGGATTGTCAGGCTGAACAGGCTCTTCCTCAAAAACGTCGACCGCCGCCCCGGCCAGTCTTCCTTCATTCAGGGCCTCAGCCAGATCGGCCTCATTGACAATCCCCCCCCGGGCACAATTGATCAGCCGGGCGGACGGTTTCATTTTTGCTATGGCGGCGCGATCGACCAGGTTTTTCGTTTCGCCGTTCAGCGGCAGGTGCAGTGTAATGAAATCGGCCTCGGCGAAAATCCGGTCGATTGACGCCAGCTCGATCCCCAGGCTGGCGGGGGGATTCCCGCTGATAAACGGATCAAATCCCAGCACCTTCATTTCCATGGCCAGCATCCGCCTGTCCACCCC
>JAOAFP010000129.1 GCA_026416215.1 Negativicutes bacterium
GTTCTGGGTGATGTCCATGACCGCCTCAGTCTGAGCGATGGTGCCTTCCCCGCCGACGATATTACCGTCCTGCGGCAGGGCGTAGGCCGGGTCGCCAGACAGCAAAAAGGCGACTGTCGCCCCCGCCGACAGAATGTGCCGGCGGCAAGCCAGCCGCCAAGTGTTTTGGTTGCGTATGCTGTTTAGGTAGTGCCTGCCTTCGCGGAGCTTTCGGCTTCCCGCTTCCAGGCGCCGCTTCCAGGCGCGCCGCCACCGCCGGGAAATTTTCATGCTACACCTCCAGTGAAATACTGTTATGTAAGTGTCACGTTCAATCGTTCCTGCAGCTGTGCTTTCACCGCTCGCGACCCGGCACGGTAGTCCTCTGTTCAGGCACAGATTCGATCTAAGCAGATTCTGTTTCTGAAAGGTTCCCTTCTCGATGCGCTAACACTCACACTTCCCCAGCTAATAGTATCAAAAACGGCAGTTTTTGGCAATAGACAGTACTACAGTTCAGGGGGCAACTGCCGCGGCGGCGGCAATAAGTGCCAGCCGGGCGTGCTCATAAATCAGGGCGCCCTGCAGGTAAGCCACATACGGCGGTTCGACCGGCCCGTCGGCCGATAGTTCGATTGACGCTCCCTGGACAAAAGTTCCGGCCGCCATAACGACCGGTACGCCATAGCCCGGCAGGAATGCCGGTTCAATGGTTAGGAATGAATCTACCGGTGACCAACTCTGTATTGCCTGGCAGAAACCGATCATTTTGTCAGCTGTGCCAAATCTGATCGCTTGCACAATGTCAGTTCGCCTTTCCTGCGGTGCCGGCGATACAGCAAACCCCAGTTCCTCCATCAGCCCGGCAGCTAAGATCGCTGATTTGAGAGCCTGAGCGGTAACGTGACTGGCAATAAACAATCCCTGAAAAAGCAGCCGGTTATCCAGACTTGTGCAACCCACCCCGCGGCCTATCCCCGGTGCCACCAGCCGTCCGGCAATTTTTTCAACCAGTTCGTAACGGCCTACTATGTAGCCACCGCAGGGAGCCAGTCCACCACCCGGGTTTTTGATCAACGAGCCGGCACAAACGTCGGCACCAACTGCCGGCGGCTCCCCATCTTCGACGAACTCGCAATAACAATTGTCCACCAGACACCAGCAGTCAGCTTTCAACGCCCTGACTGCCGAAATCGCTCTATCGACCGCCGCCAGCGACAGCGACGGCCGATCAAACCGGTAGCCTCGCGAACGCTGAATGAGGACCACCTTGGTGTTATTGCGGATAGCTCCTGTCACCGCTGCTATATTTACTCCGTCACGCAGTAAACCGACTTCCGAATACTCTATTCCCCAGTCGCGCAGACTGCCAGTGCCGCTGCTTCCATCGAGCCCGATTACCGGATGTAGGGTGTTGTAAGGCTTTCCGGTGATCGAAAGCAGATGGTCGCCGGGACGTAGCAATCCGAACAGGGAGCAGGCCAGGGCGTGCGTTCCCGACGCGATCTGCCCCCTTACCAGCGCAGCCTCCCCCCCCATCACCCCGGCAAACAACTTTTCCAGTTTGTCCCGTCCTTGATCACCATAGCCATAGCCGGTGGTAGTACGAAAGTCGTTGTCGCTCACCTTTAAGCATCGCATGGCCCGCAGGACTTTTTCGGTGTTGATCCGTGCAGTTGCGTCGATTTCCGCAAACAGGTCGGCTGAGCGTTTCTCAACCCGTTTAGCTATTTGCTCGATTTTGCCAGCTTTATTGATCATTTTTTTCATTGACGACGTATTTTTTTATTTTTTCGTACATTGGCAGGTTGACTGACACCAGTACCTCCACCCCTCCTTCCGCCGGCCGGCTGGCTATTACCGCCGCCGCCCGGAAAAGGGTGTCCAGCATCGCGCAATCAGAATACGGCAGCACAATTTTCACCTGCTGCCGTGACTGTCGCAGGCCTGCCCCGATCATTGCCTTGAGCTCGTCGATCCCCTGTCCGGTCAGGGCAGAAATAAGACAGTAGTCACCGTAGCCCCGCAGACGATCTGATGAGTATTTGGCACTGTCGGGCAAAGCATCTATTTTGTTAAACAGCATCAGCCTTGGCTTGTCGCCGGCGCCAATTTCATTCAGCACCCGGTTAACCGTGGTAATTTGCCGGGAAAAGAGTGGATTGGACAGATCGACCACGTGAAGCAACATATCCGCGTCAGCAGTTTCCTCCAGGGTCGCGTGGAACGCCCTGATCAACTGGTGTGGCAGTTTGTTGATGAAACCGACTGTGTCGGTTATCAGGCACTGGCCACACCCTTCAATCTCCAGCCGACGAGTAGTAGTGTCAAGGGTGGAGAACAGCCGGTCCTCGACCAAAACCCCAGCTTGGGTCAGTCGGTTGAGAACAGTGGATTTACCAGCGTTAGTATAACCAACCAGCGACACGACAGGCAGCAGATTTCTCTGCCGCCGCAGCCGGTGCCGCTGGCGGTGAGCAGCCACTTCCCTGAGTTCTGCCTTGATTTCGCTAATCTTAGTCCTAATCCGCCGACGATCCACCTCCAGTTTGGTCTCTCCCGGACCACGGGTACCAATGCCCCCGCCAAGACGGGAAAGAACCGCACCCTGACCGGCAAGACGCGGCAGCCGGTACTGCAACTGAGCCAGCTGTACCTGCAGCTGTCCCTCACGGCTCCTGGCCCGCCC
Organism: Negativicutes bacterium; assembly: GCA_026416215.1. Lineage (GTDB taxonomy): Bacteria > Bacillota > Negativicutes > SKW292 > SKW292 > SKW292. The sequence goes on from JAOAFP010000129.1 coordinate 2,669, forward strand.
GGCAAAAATGTCGAGAATCAACGCCGAGCGGTCGATCACCTTGCAATTCAGCCGGTCCTCGAGGTTTCGCTGCTGGCTGGGTGACAGTTCGTCATCGAAAATGACTGTGTCGGCCCCAAATTCAATAACCAGGGACTGCAACTCAGCCAGCTTGCCCGAACCGATAAAAAACCGGCTGTCGGGTGTCTGGCGTTTCTGACAGATGGTCGACACCACCTCGCCGCCGGCTGTCCTGGTCAGCTCGGCCAACTCAGCCAGCGACTGATCGGTTTGCCATTCTCCACTACCGTCGTCGCTGCCGACCAGAACCACCTTTTCCCGGACATCGGTTGTATGGCTTTGACTTTCCTGTCCCATCACACGCCCCCCGCCGGCCTGACTGATCGCACCAGAAAATCGCCGACATCGGCAAAAATCATCTGCCGCCAGTCTGATGTGGTTACGTCATACCATTTAATGTAGCCCATCCTCCGAAACCAGGTCTCCTGACGCTTGGCCAGATTGCGGGTGGCACGCTTTATCGCGGCAATTGCCACCTGCCGGTCGCCAATCTCCCAAAGCTGACGGTAGCCGATGGCCCGCAGCGACTGCCATTCACCGGCTTCGTGGTTGTTTTTTCTTATTGTCTCAACCTCTTCGGCCAGGCCGTTAGCAAACATTTCGTCCACCCGCCGGTCAATCCGGCGATAAAGGGCATCACGCGGCCACCTGAGACCAATTACCAGGGCATTGTAGACCGTAAGCCCATGTTTTCTATCAACTGGCTCGCAACCGTACAGGTAATACTTTTCCAGTCCCCGCATCATCCTCCTGATGTCAGCCGTAGGGTAACGGGCCATTAGCTGCGGTAATCGTCGGTCCGCTAGCCGTCTCAGCCATTTTTCCCCCTTTATCCGCAGCAAACGCCTCAACCGCCACCGCCAGCGCCCAGCTTCAGCCGCACTTTGTTCATCAAAGCGGTATCCTTCCAGCAACGCCTGGAGGTAAAGTCCGGTACCCCCCACCAAAACCGGAATTTTACCCCGGCGGTGAATTGCATCAATCAAAGATGAAGCCTCTGACTGAAACTGGGCCACGCTGAATGACTCGTGCAACTCCCGGCAGTCAATCAAGTGATGGGGAATTCCCCGCCGCTCGTCCAGACCTGGTTTGGCGGTACCGACGTTCAGTCCCCGGTATACCTGAAAGGCATCGACGGAAATTATTTCGCCATCGAAGGCCAAAGCTAGATCGATTGCCAGGGCAGTTTTGCCGGTCGCAGTCGCTCCGGCCACTGCCAGGACCGGAGGACGGAGAACGTCAGGACACACACCTGTCTCTTATACACATC